>QHZM01000493.1 GCA_003224665.1 Acidobacteriota bacterium | reverse complement strand
TAACTTCGAGCATTCTCTCTCCCTTTTTCGAAATTCATCGGGTGACGCGAAGATGAAGAGCCGATTTCTGCGCAACCCCAGAAGCGTTCCGGTTACCTTCGCCCAATCCTTCACACCTCGCCACCAGCGTCCGCTCCTCTCCTTAAGCCACCGACCTCACTTGCGAGACCTGCTGAAACGAAAAGTTTGGGAGGTCGGCCCGCTGCCGCGCGTGCTCGATGGTCATACTGACCAAATTCTGTTGGGCGTCGAATTCCACTAGAGTGTTCTCGTCCAGGTCCCGGGTTTCGTCCACTTCGCCGGGGTTAAAGATGATGTAGAGGGTGTCGGTGTCCTCAAAATATTGGACCTTCATTCAAGGCAGGCTGCCCTGCGAGAACTTGCGCCAGCGTCGACTTTCCCGAGGCGTTCGGACCCATGACGGCGTGGACTTCGCCCTCGTCGACCGCAAGATCGAGGCCGCGGAGAATCGGCTTCCCATCGACGCTCGCGTGCAGGTTGCGGATTTCAAGGAGCATTCGTGTCCCTTTCGGCTACCGACTACCGGCTACCGGCTGCCGGCAAAACCGTCCTGGACTCTTCTGCGGTAGCCGGAAGGCGGTAGCCGGTAGTCGTTTGTTCACCCGACCGCCCCCTCGAGGCTCACGCCGAGCAGCTTCTGCGCTTCCACGGCGAATTCCATGGGAAGCTCGCGAAAGACCTGCTTGCAGAAGCCGTTGACGATCATCGAGACGGCGTCTTCCGTTGAAAGCCCGCGCTGGCGGCAGTAGAAAATCTGGTCCTCGCCGATTTTGGACGTGGAAGCTTCGTGCTCGACCTGGGCCGTGGAGTTTTTCACTTCCAGGTAGGGGAAGGTGTGCGCGCCGCACTTGTCGCCCAAGAGCAGCGAGTCGCACTGCGAGTAGTTCCGCGCGCCCTTGGCGCCCTTCAGAATTTTCACCATCCCTCGGTAGCTGTTCTGGCCTCGGCCGGCGGAAATGCCCTTCGTAATGATGGTGCTCCGGGTGTTCTTGCCGATGTGGATCATCTTCGTGCCCGTATCCGCCTGCTGGTAGTTGTTGGTCACAGCCACGGAATAAAACTCGCCCACTGAGTTCTCGCCCTGAAGGATGCAGCCCGGATACTTCCAGGTGATGGCCGAGCCGGTCTCGACCTGGGTCCAGGAAATTTTGGAGTTGACGCCGAGGCACTTGCCGCGCGTGCAACTGGTTGCTGTCGCGCATGGGCGCGGTGCAACCCTCGAGATAGCTCACGTACGCGCCTTCGTCCGCGATAATCAACGTGCGCTCGAACTGGCCCGTGTCCTTGGCGTTAATCCGGAAATACGTCGAGAGCTCCATCGGACACCGGACGCCCTTTGGGACATAACAAAACGAGCCATCCGTAAACACTGCCGAGTTCAGCGTGGCAAAGAAGTTATCCGTGTAAGGGACCACCGAACCCAGCCATTTCCGGACCAGGTCGGGGTGCTCGCGCACCGCCTCGGAGAACGAGCAGAAGATGATGCCGAGCTCGGCCAGTTTTCCCTTGAACGTGGTCGCCACCGAGACGCTGTCAAAGACGGCGTCAACGGCCACCCCGGACAGCAGCTCCTGCTCTTTGAGAGGAATACCGAGCTTTTCGTAGGTCTTCAGAATTTCGGGATCGACGTCATCGAGGCTTTCGATCGTCGCCTTCTTCGACTTCGGAGCCGAGTAGTAAGTAATCGCCTGATAGTCAATGGGCGGGTAATGGATGTTGGCCCAGGTCGGCTCCTTCATCGTGAGCCAATGGCGGTACGCCTTCAGCCTCCATTCCAGCAACCATTCGGGCTCGTTCTTCTTGGTGGAAATATGGCGGATGGTGTCTTCATTTAATCCGGCCGGGACCGTGTCGGCTTCGACCTCGGTCACGAACCCGTACTTGTATTCCCGAGTTGCCAGTTCCTCGACATTGTTTACGGGAGTGGGCATCGGCTTCCCTCCTTTAAGTTCCTCGCCGGGGTGGTTGCGGCCCTAAGTTGCGTGCGGCCCCTTGGTATTAGGCATTCCCTTCCTACCACGCTGATTGTAAGGAATCTATACCTTTAAGTCAAGTTTACTCCATCCCTGCTGACCAGGGGCCGATGCCGACGACCTTGGGAATCTGCGATAAGGCCCTTTACGGGTTATTTCCGTCCCAGGAGCCAGTAGAACTACCATTTTATGAAATCAGTACGATTTTGTCAAGATTATCTCGTAGATCTGCCCGAGACACAGACAGACCAGCCACCAAGACCACCCACCAAGTTGCAAGTGTCTGGGGCTTACATTACTATGCGTCGGTTCCCGGGGGCGACGCGGCACGCTCCCCGACTTTGGGCCCCGCCTCCATCGGATGGCGACAACCACTTCCACGCCCCAGAAGACACATTCGACCCTCAGGCGCATTTTCTTTCGGTGGGCCGCCAGGCTCGCAACGACCCTTTTACTGTTAGCCGCGTCAGGAGCAGTCTGGCTTTACTGGCGGAGCCACGCCTGCTTGCCGCAACTCGACGGAACGCTGCGCTTGGCCGGGCTTCGAAGCCCCGTCGAAGTCCTGCGCGACGCCCACGGCGTGCCACACCTCCGCGCCCAGTCCCTCGAGGATTTGCTCTTCGCCCAGGGTTATGTGACGGCTCAGGACCGGCTGTGGCAAATGGACATGAGCCGGCGTCTTGCGAAGGGCGAGCTCTCCGAAATCCTCGGTGAGGCCGTCTTGAGGCTCGACGTAGAGAACCGGACTCTCGGTCTCCGCCAGGTCGCCGAGCGAGCGGTGGGGGAGCTTGACCCCGAGTCGCGGAGACTCCTGGCCGCTTACGCAGGCGGCGTGAACGCCTTCATCTCGAGCCATCGCAGCCGCCTCCCCATCGAGTTCCTGATTCTCCGTTACGAGCCGCAGCCGTGGCGGGAGGCGGACTCTTTTTGCGTCGCCATCAATATGACGAAGGCGCTCAATACCTCCTGGCCTGACGAGCTGATGCGGGAACGGATCGTGAAAAAACTCAGCCCCGAACTCTACGGGGACCTTTTTCCCGATCATTCGCCCTGGGACGAGCCCGTGGCCGAGCCTGTTCCGAACCCGCGCACGCTTGTCCCCGTCGCCGCTGCCTCGAAGACCACGGCCGCTCCTGAAACTCTTCTTGGGGCGTGGGCCGCATCCCAGGCCGAGACTTCATTAGCGTCGGGGAGCAACAACTGGGTGGTGAGCGGAGCGCACACGCGGTCAGGAAAGCCGCTCCTGGCAAACGACCCCCACCTCGGCCACAGCGTCCCGAGCGTCTGGACGATGGTCCACCTGAAGGCGCCGGGGCTCGACGCGAGCGGCGTGACGTTCCCCGGGCTGCCGTTCGTAGTCCTCGGCCACAACGAGCGGATTGCGTGGGGGGCGACCAATACCGGTCCGGACGTCCAGGACCTTTACGTCGAGACCTTCAATCTCCG
>QHZM01000489.1 GCA_003224665.1 Acidobacteriota bacterium | reverse complement strand
CCGTTTCAGGGGAGCCAGTGCGCCATCTGGGGCGTTGAAGATCCTCAGCACTTGTCCGGGTTGCCGACTTCACGGCCAAGTGGCCACTCACCTCAGAGGAGGGTAAGGCGCTAGGATGGTTTCCGAGTCGGCGACGATACAGGAGATGAGCCACTTCGGTCTACACAACGGCGTTACTGGCGGGTTATGCCGAGCGGGTGGTCTAAAAGCGTCGCCTAAACATCAGATGGAGGATGGTTTCCGGATGTAGCCGCCATCCGGGCACAATCCCGCTAGGTGCCGCTAACCGGCTGCCAAGGAGGTCCCCTCTATGGGTGGCGACTACACAGCCGGGTGGCTCTGGTTAGGGAATCGATGGAAGCGTTGCGACTGCTTTGATTCGATTTTGGCCTTCCCAGCGCCCTCCAGGCGGCGCTCTGCTTTTTTGGGGTTGACATTTTACCCAAACATGCGCATGCTCAGGTTATATGTCTACCCAAGAAGCCAGAGAACGGCTGGAACTACTGCAGGGCACGCTGGACCTGCTGATCCTGCGCACGCTGATCTTTGGACCGCAGCACGGGCAGGGTATCGCACGCGCCATCCAGCAGACGTCGGAAGAAGAGCTGCTGGTGGAGCATGGCGCGCTTTATCCTGCGCTCCAGCGACTGGAAGAGCGGAGGTGGATCTCTGCCAAGTGGGGAACCTCCGCAAATAACAGAAAAGCCCGCTTCTATTCGCTGACCACAGCTGGTCGCAAACAACTGGTTAAAGAAACCACCAAATGGAAGCGGCTGGCGACGGCCATCGGGCGGATTCTAGGGCCCGAGACGGAGGAGAGCTAAGGCCATGTTCCGACGCAAGCGGACGGCGAGCGACTTCAGCGCCGAAATTGAGGCCCACCTCCAGCTTGAGACTGAGCGGTTGCAGGAACAGGGGCTGAGTGAGGAGGAGGCTCAAGCCGCCGCGCGCCGGGCCTTCGGCAACGTGACCCAAGCCCAGGAGCGCTTTTACGAATCCGGTCGCCGGCTTTGGTGGGATCACCTCTGGCAGGACGTTCGCTTCGGCCTGCGGATGCTGGCCAAGAGTCCCGGCTTTACCGCCGTTGCGGTGCTTACTTTGGCGCTCGGCATCGGAGCCAACACGGCTGTTTTCAGCGTCGTGAACGCCGTGCTTCTGAAGCCGCTGTCGTATCGCGATCCGGATCGAATTGTGACTCTCTCCGATTCTTTGAGGACCGGCGAGGCACTCACTGCGCTTTCAAAGCAAGTCTCGATCCCCGACTTCCAGGATTGGCACGACCAGAGTTCCTCCTTCGAGGCGACGGCCTACTACTCGTCGCGGGAAGCTGCGGTGATTCCGGGCTCCACGGCTGAGTATGCGCGAGTCACCGGGGTGAGTCCTGAGTTCTTTCGCGTCTTCGCCATTGAGCCGATCGTCGGCCGCTTTTTCACGGCTGAAGAAATGAAGCCGGGCAGTGGGGGAGCCCTGTTGATCAGCTACGCATACTGGCAAAGCCATTTTGGCGGGGACCCTCGCGCGCTGGGCCAGACAGTTCGTGTTTATGGACCGCGACCGATTATCGGGGTGCTGCCGCCGGGCTTCCGCTTTCCGGACAAGACGGATCTATGGGTTCCCTCGATTAGAGGTGGAACACCGGAGCCCCGCTCAGCGCAAAACTACCTCGCTGTCGGGCGGCTCAAAGGCGGCGTTTCCCTCGAACGGGCGCAAACCGAGATGACCTCCATCGCCCGGCGCCTCGAGCAGCAGTATCCGGAGAGCAACAAAGGCCGGACCGTCGCCGTGACGCGAATGCGGGATGAAATGGTGGGCGACGTTCGCCTCACGCTCTACCTGTTGTTGGGTGCGGTGAGCGTGGTGCTTCTGATTGCCTGTGCCAACACCGCGACCCTGCTGCTCGGCAAGGCGACGGCTCGCACCCGCGAAGTCGCGGTTCGCGTTGCGCTGGGGGCGAGCCGCCTGCGCATCGTGAGGCAATTGATCACGGAGAGCTTACTGCTGGCGTTAGTCGCGGGGGCCTCGGGGCTCCTGCTCGCCTATCGGTCTGACTCCTGCGCTCTATGCGTCAAAAGTCGACTTGAACGCTGCGCTGAAGCAGGGAGGAACGCGGTCCGTGATTGGCGGCGGAATGGTCCGCATGCGTGGAGTGCTCGTGGTGGCCGAGATCGCGCTGGCCGTGGCGCTTGTCTCCGGGGCGGGTCTGCTGATCAAGAGCTTTGTGGCCTTGCACAATGTGGCCTTGGGTTTTCGGCCTGAAAACGTGCTCGTGATGAAGGCGACCGTACCCGCCTCAATACCCGTGGGCCGCCAATTCTTCAAAGACGTGCTCTCTCAAATCGCCACGCTGCCCGGCGTGTTGGCAGCCGGCGCAACGATGGCGCCACCTGGATACGTCGATTCGACAGGGGCCTATTGGGTCGATCACATGCCGGCGCTACCGGACCCGACTGCCCCTGCCGTGATCCTTTCGATCGTCGCGCCTGGCACGTTCGCGGCGCTGGGAATTCCGCTGAAGAGCGGACGCGACTTCAGCGATAGCGATACATTCGACAGGCCCTTTGTCGCCGTGGTGAATGAGGCGCTGGTTCGAAAATCGTTTCCCAACCAGAACCTGCTCGGCAGGACAATCTTTTGTCCCTTCGATTCTTTTCAGGGCATGACGATCATCGGTGTTGTCGG
>QHZM01000488.1 GCA_003224665.1 Acidobacteriota bacterium | reverse complement strand
GTTCGAGAAAAAGCTTGGAAAGAAATTTACTCTCGATTTCGTCCCGGTCGAGGCGCTCGAAGGACAGTATCGTTCCTCCGACCCGCTTCAAAAGACTTTCGGCGCTCTCATGCTCGGTTATGCCAAGGGGGACGTCATCCGCGAGAGCCGCGCCAACGCCGACCGCTACGGCGTCCGCCTGCGCTCCGTCGCCGATTACGCGACAAGCTTCCATTAGATATCCGCATGGATAGGAGGGGCGCATTGCCCCGCCCCTTCAGGTGCGGGTATCAGACCCAATACCTGGGGCCAGGGAGCTTGGGCAGCCTGGAGGGCGCCCAACTTCGCCACAGTTGAAGGTAGTCGTGCTTTGGTTGGAAGAGCCCCTACCTTTAGAACTTCTCCTCACATCTCTCCGGCCTCGAGCCGGCGATAAGCCTCAGAATCGTTGATATCCAGCAGGACTCCCCGGTCGTTCACTTCCACAAATTTTGCGGCTTCGCGATGTCTACGGATCACTGTGTTTGCCCCTTCGCCCGGCGCGAGGTTTTTGAGCTCTTCGAACAGCTCGCGGCTCACCAGTACCGGATGGCCGCGCTGGCCCTGAAACGTGGGAATCACTACCTGGCAGCCTGAGCGCTCGTAAGTCGAGACCATGTGCCGCACGGTCTCGGGCGAAACGCACGGCTGATCGACCAGGCAGAGCACGACCGCCGTGCTGTCGTCATTTTCGAAGGCCCGAAGTCCTGCCTGGAGGGACGAGGTCTGGCCTTGGCGGTACGCTGCATTAACGACGACCTGGGCCGAATTGAGGTCTACGGCCCGCCGAATTTCATCGGCGTGATGGCCCAGGACGACAACGCTTCGCGCCACGCCCGCATTCCGAAGCGTCTCGAGGACGTTCTCAAGAAAGGTTCGACCGTGGTAGGGAAGTAGCGCCTTGTCCCGCCCCATGCGCGAGGACTCGCCCGCGGCAAGGACCAAGCCTGCAATCACAAGGCTCCGCCCTTCCGCTGTGTCCTGTGGCAAACTTTCGCTCCCCCGCCTACTGCTTTCTGCATACTGCTGACTTGGCTCATGAGGCGTGGTGGGCCTTGGATTTGTTCGCGAGTGAGGGAACGTTCGCAATGGCGTTGCGCCGGACGGCGATCATCTCCGCGACAACCGCCACGGCGATCTCCTCGGGCGTAATCTCATGCCGATGAACCGCGCAGGGGATTTCAGGGCCCAGCGCAGACAGGTCAAGTCGCCTTTGTGGCCCCGCGTGACGAGCAGCACGTAAGAATGCTCGTTGACTCTCAACTTGGGAAATATCTCCTCCCACCCGCCGGCATAAGTCTCGAGCGCCTCCGGGAAGCGTTCCTTGCTGGCGAAGGCCTCCCGGTCGTCAATGACGACCACCTCAAATCCTGCAAGCGTTGCGACCTTCGAAACGTACAGCGAAACGTGCCCGCCGCCAAAAAGATATAGCGTCGGCGTGGAGAGAACGGGCTCGACAAAGATGTCGAGCGACCCTCCGCAAATCAGGCCGTTATCGTATTCCGGCTGGTTGTTGAGGTTAAAGTGCAAGCGGCGGGGCTTTTCTTCGCGCATGACGTCTTGCGCGACGGACCAGACTTCCGCTTCGACGCAGCCGCCGCCCACCGTGCCGACGATCGAGCCGTCGTCCCGGATGAGGATCTTCGAGCTCTCGTAGCTTGGAATGGACCCCTGCACCTGGATGATGGTGGCCAGCGCGCCTTTCCGCCCCTCTTTTCGCAGCTTGATGATTTCCTCGAAGATGTCCATTGCGCCTTCCAATTAGGGTAAACTCGCATCTCGCCGCTGTCAATAAAAGGGCGAAGGCTCATTGCGCGGGCGTGCGGTGACCAGGTTCACCGATCATTTTCCTCGGGGTCCTGTTCCGGTGTGGCCGTCCTGGCGGCGGACAATGAGACTTGCGGTAGGTATAAGCGATGAAAGCGGTGCGATTTCACGAGCACGGGGGGCCGGAAGTCCTGAAGTACGAAGACGCGCCCGAACCGAAGATCCAGGCAAATGAAGTCCTGGTAAGAATCAAGGCTTGCGCTCTGAACCATCTGGACTTGTGGCTCCGCATGGGCGTGCGGGACTGGAAGCTCTCCATGCCGCACATTGTGGGCAGCGACATCTCCGGCGAAGTGGCGGAGGTGGGCTCGCTGGTCGGGCGCGTCAAAGTCGGGGAGCGCGTCCTGCTCTGTCCGGGGATCAGTTGCGGCCAGTGCGAGGCCTGCTTTAAGGGTCTCGACAGTGCCTGCCGCAGTTACACGATGTTCGGCGTGATGGTTGACGGCGGCTACGCTGAGTACGTCAAATCGCCGGAAGCGAACGTCGTCCCGATCCCTGCGGACCTGAGCTTTGACGAAGCCGCTGCCGTGCCGCTGGTCTTCACAACGGCCTGGCACATGTTGTTCGGCCGGGCAGGCCTTCGGCCCGGAGAAGATGTGCTCGTGATCGGAGCCGGCTCGGGAGTCGGCAGCGCCGCCATCCAGATTGCGAAGCTCGTGGGCTCGAGAGTCATCGCCACCGCCGGCACGGACGCGAAACTCGAAAAGGCCAGGCAGCTCGGAGCGGACGAAGTCATCAATCACTCGAAGCAGTCGATCGCCGACGAAGTCCGCCGGCTGACCGACAAGCGCGGCGTGGACGTGATTGTGGAGCACGTGGGCGCGGCCGTGTGGGAGGCTTGCTTCAACTCCCTCGCGACCTACGGGCGCCTCGTGACGTGCGGCGTCACTTCCGGCGCGGACGTGAAGCTCAACGTGCAGGCTCTTTTCGGCCGCCAGCGCACAATCCTCGGGTCATTCATGGGGGGAAACGCCGAACTGATAGACGCGCTCAAATTCATCGCCGAGCGGAAACTCAGGGCTGTGATTGATTCGTCGTTCCCTTTGAAGGACGCCGTCGCGGCGCACCGCAAGATGGAAGGCCGCGAATTCTTCGGCAAAATATTGTTGCATCCGTAGCGGCCGTCGTCTGTGGCGTCCTCGCCGCCGGTTGCTGAACAGGGGACATTGTCGCACCAGCGCGGAATGCCGTCTGGCGCATACGTTTGGCCTTGTGGGATGGACGCACGTGTTCCATTCGCAGACATCAGAAAGAAGCTGTGAATCAATTGCCCGATGGCTGTGCCGCCAAGCGTCGGGGGTGAGTTCGCGAAGGGAGGCGGAATGATCTTGACGGCGAAGTTTTGGCGATTTTTCGTTTCAGTATTTATTTTCCTCTTCGCGTTTCAGGCGCTGTCTGCGGCGCCGCTCGGTTATTTCCGCGTCGAGCAGCGGAACGGGATCTGGTGGTTGATTGACCCCGAGGGCCGGCCGACGCTTTCCATCGGTGTTGACCAGATCGCATACGAGCCGGACGCCATCCGGGGCACAGGGCCGATTCCTTATCGGCTGGCCGTCGAGAAGATTTTTCCCGACCGTAACACGTGGGGCTTGGCCACCCTTGCGCGGCTGAGACTGTGGGGTTTCAACTCCATCGGGGCGTGGTCAGACTCCGAGCTGT
>QHZM01000487.1 GCA_003224665.1 Acidobacteriota bacterium | reverse complement strand
TCCCTTTCTTCGCAACCACGGAAATTACATCATCTCTCTCAACAAATTCGCGAAGTGGCTGGGAGAGCTGGTCGAGTACGCCGGCGTCAGCCTTTTTCCGGGCTTTGCGGGGATGGAAGTGCTTTATGACGGCGACCGGGTCGTCGGCGTCCGCGCGGATGACAAAGGGATTGATCGGAACGGAGACCGCAAGCCAAACTTCCAGCCGGGTTACGACCTGAAAGCCAAGGTGACGGTCTTCGCGGAAGGGCCGCGCGGCTCGCTGACCAAGCAGTTGGTCGAACGCATGGGCCTCGAGCGCGGGTGTAACCCTCAAGTGTACACGGCGGGAGTCAAGGAGCTCTGGGAAGTCCCCGCCGGGCGCGTTACACGCGGGCAGGTCATCCACACAGCCGGCTGGCCGTTGACGTCGCGACAGTTCGCCTTCCAACTCTTCAAGACTCACCCTCGGGTTAGAAAAATTCTTGAAGGCGGCCAGATGGTCCGTTACGGCGCAAAGACCATTCCTGAGGGAGGATATTTCTCCATCCCTCGAACGGTCGCGGAGGGCGCGGTCATCGTCGGCGATTCCGCCGGATTTCTGAATTCCCAGCGGCTGAAGGGCATCCACATGGCGATGAAGACGGGCATGCTGGCCGCGGAGACAATTTTTGAGGCGCTGCTCGCCGGCGACACGTCTGCCGCAGGGCTCGGAAAGTTTGAAGAGCGGTGGCGGTCGAGCTGGGTCAAGGAAGAGCTGTGGAAAGTGCGCAACTATCACCAGGGATTTGAGCACGGCTTCTGGCAAGGCTCGCTCCAAGCGGCGCTCCAATTTGTTACGGGTGGGAGGGGCCTGCGCGCCCGCTACGCTTCGCGGCCGGGCCACGAGCACATGAAGCTCCTCTCGGAGGTTGCAGGTGAACCGTTCGCGAGGGCGAAACCGGACGGGAAGTTGACCTTTGACAAACTTTCCGACGTCTTCCACTCATCCACTCACCACGAGGAGAACCAGCCTTCCCATCTGAAGATCGCCGACTTTGACATCTGCAACAACCGCTGCACGCGCGAGTACGGAAACCCTTGCCAGTATTTCTGCCCGGCCGCCGTTTACGAGATGGAGAACAAGCCGGATGGTTCCGGCAAGCGACTCAAACTCAACCCCTCGAACTGTGTCCACTGCAAGACCTGCGACATTGCCGACCCCTACCAGATCATCAACTGGGTCTGCCCGGAAGGCGGCGGCGGGCCGCATTACGACGGCATGTGAAATTGGTTATAATCCCGGCACCATGAGACACGCATTCGTTTTCGTCATCTCGACCGTGCTCGCTTCCTCCGCGGCTCGCGCTCAGGCGCCGCGAAAAACGCCGGGCGGCGAACGGGCAAGAGTCGAACGGGAAATCCAGAAGCTCGAGGAACACCGCTTCCAGGCGATGATCGGCGTGGACCTTAAGACGCTCGATCGTCTCCTGGCCGATGACTTGAGCTACACCCACTCGAGCGGCAAAGTGGACACGAAGGCGACGTTCCTGGCGGCGCTCCGTTCAGGCGAGCTGAAGTACGAGTCCATCCGGACGGAGGACATCAAGGCGCGCGTCTACGGCAATTCGGCGGTTGTGACCGGGCGCGGCGAGATGAAAGTCAGGTCGGGGAATCAGGAACTCAGTTTCCCCATCCGCTTCACGGATGTGTACGTCAAAAGGGACAGCCACTGGGTTATGGTGGCCTGGCAGTCCACCCGGATCGCGCAGCAGTAAAGACCAGCAGGCCCGACTCGCATGGCAGCACCCCCCGAAAAATTCACCAACGTACAGGAACAGGAGGAAGCTCCGAAGGCTGCCGAGGCCGGGGTCAAGCTGGCCGAGAACCCGCGGACCTTTTCCTTTTTGCAGCGGGTCCAAATCATCGTCGCGAGCTGGGTAGGGTATTTCGCCGTCCTGCTCATCGGACGCACGCTGCGCTGGCACGTGGAGGGCTGGGAAAACTGGGAGGCCGCGAAAAGCATCGGGAAGGGCCTGATTTACACCTTCTGGCATCGAGAGATTTTCTCCGCGACATGGTTCTGGAGGAAGCGCGGCATCGTGGTGATGACCAGCCGGAACTTCGACGGCGAGTACATCGCGCGCATCATCGAGAGGCACCGGTACGGCGCCGCCCGCGGCTCGAGCTCGCGAGGGGCCTCGCGGGCGCTCGTGGAAATGATCAGGGCCCTAGAGAACGGCCGGGACGCCGCTTTTACGATCGACGGCCCGCGGGGTCCCCGCTTCGTGGCGAAGCCCGGCTCCGTGCTGCTGGCGAAAGCGACCGGCGCCGCAATACTCTGTTTTCACATCGCGCTTCGCCGCGCGTACGTCTTCTCGAGGAGTTGGGACCAGACTCAGGCCCCCTATCCGTTCAGCCGCGCCGCAATCTTCATCGGGCCGCCCATCCTGGTTTCGCCCGACGCCGGCGAAGACGAGCAGGCGCGGAAGCTCCGGGAAGTCCAGGCGACGCTCGATGGACTCAAAAGCCGGGGAGAGACGTGGGCAGGCGCAGCGAAATAATCCGCGGACGGCGACGCCTGTTCCACGCTATTCAATCTTGCCAATGAGT
>QHZM01000215.1 GCA_003224665.1 Acidobacteriota bacterium | reverse complement strand
GTCAACGCCAGGCTCCGTCTCTCGTAGCGAAGATGCATGAAGTAGGAGATGATCAGCGACGCCTTGACGATCGAGAGGGTCATGAGCAGCGCCAGCATCACTTTGATCTCGAGGTGCTGATAAGCCAGCGTCACTTCGGCTCCCGTAAGGGCCAGGAGCCAGCCCCACACAAAAAGAAAAACTCGCTTGCTGGCCGCGGCATGCGCGTGCTCTGAAGCGTGTTCCATGGGTTTGTTTTCACCTCCCGCGAGGGTCAAGGCGGCTTCGCCGCCGTTCTTCCCGGCCGGCGGGGCAAACCCGCCGGTCCAACTTCGTCAGGCCTGCTTGGCTGACATCAAGTAAACGAGCGGAAAAATGAACATCCATACCAGGTCCACGAAGTGCCAGTAGAGGCCGCTCACCTCCACGTCATCGGATGTAAACTTCGACTTGGCAAATCCGGCGGCGACGACGCCCAAGTAAACCACGCCGACGGTGACGTGGGTCATATGGAGGCCCGTCAGTCCGAAAAACGACGCGCCGAAAAGAGGCGTTCCCCAGGGATTCTTGAATAGCCGGACGCCTTCTTCAATCAGGCCGCCCCACTCCCGCAGGTGGAGCACGTCGAACGCAATGCCGCCGAGCATCGTGGCGAGAAGCCAGCCAACTGCGGCTTTGCGGTTTGCCATCTTTGCCGCCCGCACGGCCATCACCATGGTCAAACTGCTGGAGAGCAGGACGCCCGTCATGACGGTGGCGTTGAGGATGCTCGGCCATTCGAAAGGCATGGGCCAGTGCGCGCTCGCCACCCGCACGTAGCTGTACGCCATCAGCAGCGCTGAAAAGGTGATGGCGTCCGAAACGATAAAAAGCCACATCCCGAGCTTTTTTGAACTCACCGCGTAGGGCGAGACGCCTCCGCTCCACACGGATTCGGTAGCTGGGGCTTCGTTCACGCCCGCAGCAGGCACGCGCATCGCTTCTCGGCTAGCCATTTCTATAACCTCGTCATGAGCAGAAGTAGAAGGTAGATCCAAAGGCCATCCATGAAGTGCCAATAGATCGCCGTTACCTCAACCACCGCGAGCGTTTTGGGCTCGAGGACAATTCTGCCCGCCGAAAAAACCAGATAGAAGAGGGCAGCCATCCCTCCCAGCAGGTGCACCCCGTGCGTCGCCGTGAGCAGGTAAAAGAAAGAGCTGCTCGGGTTGCTGGCCAGATAAACTCCGCGTGTGGCCAGCTCGCGCCAGGCCGTCAATTGACCGGCGACGAAAGCCAGGCCGAGTCCCAGCGTCGCGTACAACCCGCCCGAAAACCGGTCGCCCCTACCCGCCCGGAGCGACCTGCGGGAGAGCTCAAGAGTCAGGCTGCTCGCCAGGAGGATTAAAGTATTCAAGTAAAGGATACGGGGCAGCGGCGTGCTGACCCAATCGCTCGAGACCCCTCGCCGCACCACCATCGCGCTGGTGAAAGCCGCGAACAACATCACGATGGCGGCGAGCCCCATCAACATTCCCGTCCGATAAGTGCGAGCGGGAATTTCCCAAGGGCGACTTCCCCAGCCGCCTCCACCGGACCCTTGATCACCGGCCCCGCCGCGACCGCCGTCGTCCGTCTTAGCGGGGGTGTCAGGCTTGATTGGGGTTACGGTTGTCGTTCCCATAGCAATTGGCTTAGACCTTCTGTACCGCGGAGCTTAACTCGCCGTTATTTTCACCGGCGAGTCCTGCATGATGTAGTCCTTTTCGGCGCCCGGCACGCCGTACTCATAGGCGCCGTGATAGACCACCGGGTGTTTGCCGCCGAAATTGTCGAAGGGCGGCGGAGAGGGAACGGTCCACTCGAGCGAGGTAGCTTCCCAGGGATTGGTCGAAGCCTTCTCGCCCTTGAACATGCTCCAGAACAGATTGAACAGGAAAATAAACTGGGCCGCGCCGGTGATCAGGGCCGAAATGGTCATGAACTCATGGACCGGAATCAGAGGCTTCAAAATCTTGGGGAACCAGAAGTAGGTGCCGGCGAACATGCCGAAGATTGCCGCCACGCCCATGACCATGTGGAAGTGACCGACCACAAAGTAGGTGGCGTGCAAGTACGAGTCCACCGCGGGCTGTGCAAGGAAAATACCGCTCAACCCTCCGGTCACAAACAGCGAGACAAAGCCGATGGAGAACAGCATCGCCGACGTAAAGCGCAGCTTGCCGCCCCAAAGAGTCCCCAGCCAGTTGAAGGTCTTAATGGCGGAGGGGACCCCGATGGCCATGGTGAAGATGGAGAAGGTGAAGCCGGAATAAGGGCTCATGCCGCTGACGAACATGTGGTGTCCCCAGACGGTAAAACTCAGGAAGCCGATCGTCATCAGCGACGCCGCCATCACTTTGTAGCCGAAGATGGGCTTCCTCGAGAAACAAGAGAGGATGTGGGAAGTGATGCCCATGCCGGGAAGGATGGCGATATACACCTCCGGATGTCCGAAGAACCAGAACAGGTGCTGCCAGAGGAGCGGCGAGCCGCCGGTGTGCGGGATGATTTTGTCGCTGACGATGAGCCCGCCGGGAGTGAAGAAGCTGGTGCCGCCGACGCGGTCAAGCAGGAGCAGGACGCAGGCGCCGAACAAGACCGCAAAAGACAAAAGCCCCAAGACCGCGGTGACGAACCACGCCCAGCAAGTCAGCGGCATGCGCATCAGCTTCATGCCTCGCGTCCGCAAGTCGAGCGTGGTGGCAATGAAGTTCAGCGCGCCCAGAAGCGCCCCGATGCAGAAGATGGCGATGGAGATCACCCACAAGTCTTGCCCCAGGCCCTCGCCCGGTCCCGCGGCCGAGCCCACGGCACTGAGAGGCGGATAAGCGGTCCAGCCCGAAATCGGCGGGCCGTCGGTCACGAAGAAGGTGGATAGCAGAACCGCCAGGCCCACAAACGTTGTCCAAAACGACAGCATGTTGAGCCGCGGGAAGGCCATATCCTCGGCACCGATCTGGAGGGGCAAGAAATAATTGCCGAACCCGCTCTGAGGAGCGGTGGTCAGCACGAAGAAAATCATCAGCGTGCCGTGGAGGGTGAGCAAGGAGAGGTAATATTCCGGTGTCATCACGCCGCCGGGCGCGCCGACGGGAGAGAGCTTGTCCAGGCCGGGGATTCTGGCGCTCGGCCAGACCATGCGAACCCGAATCAGCCAGGAGAGGACCATTCCCACGACCACGGCAAGCAGGGCCAGGAAGTAATATTGCTTGCCGATGACTTTGTGGTCGAGGCTGAAGACGTATTTCCAGATGAAACCTTTCGGCGCCTCGTGCCTGTGAACCGCTTCTGCGTGCAATTCCGCCATCATTGACCTCCCGTGCCGTGATCTAGCGTCAGCCCGCTCAGCCTGACCCGCAAGTCCTGAGCCTTGCGCATTATTGTTGCGCGGCCATATTTTGCAGCCATTTTTGGAAATCCTCTTCCGACATAACCTCGAGGAACGCCCTCATTTTGTAGTGCCCGAGGCCACAGAGCTGATTGCAAGCGATCTCGAACCGCCCCGTCTTTGTGGCCGTGAAATGGACGGGGATTTGCATGCCGGGGACCATGTCTTGTTGAATCCTCAGCTCCCGAACATAAAAGTCATGAGTGACGTCCTTCGCGAGCAGGACGAGTTCAACCGGACGATTGACCGGGACGGCCAAAGTGGCTGTGACGATGTCATCCTTCGAACCCGGGTCGCGCTCCCGGTCGATGCCGTAGAAGTTTCCCGAGGCGTCGTTTACTTTTTCGACGTGTGTCGGCCCAAATTGACCGTCGGGGCCGGGGTAGCGAAAGTACCAGGCGAACTGCTGGCCCAGGACCTGGACTCGTAGGGCGTCCGGGGGAGCGCCGCGGAAGTACATCTCAGCCCACATGCGGTATCCCATCAGGTTGAGACCGATGAAGAGAACCGCCGCCATCGCCGTCCAGGTGGCCTCGAGCATGCCGTGCCCGTGACTGTAAATCGCCTTTCGCCCATCTCCCCGGTCGCGATACTTCCAAACGAACCAGGCAAGCCCGAGCTGGGCCAGGATGAAAATAATCCCGGTGAAGATGAGAGTCAGGTTCATCTGGTGATCAATGGCGGGGCCGTGGGTCGAGATGTCCAGGGGCATCCACCACACTTTCAGCACAACAATCGCCACGGAGATTACCGTGATTAAAGCCACCACTACGGCTATCGCAAGCGCCATAACTTTGCAGCTCCTTCAAGGAGGAGACTTCCCTCCCCCGCCGTAACGTTCCCCGCCGTTCAGCCAGCCGGTCTTCCCGCTGGCCACCGGCCCTATCAAGACTTCAGAATAACTCCCGGCCGCGTCCCCGGGGCCCTCACGAAGGTTTGAAAGTGAAATCGAGGGTCTTCGTCTCCTTGGAGCCCACGGTGACTTTCTGTTCCTGAGTCCCGTAGGTCGCCGTCCAGGCCTCGATTGTATAGTCCCCCGGCGGGAGTCCTTTGATGGTGAATGTCCCGTCGCTCCCCGTAACTGAAAAGAAGGGGTTCTTCGTTACTCCGACATAAGCCCTCATCCACGGGTGCTGATTGCACTTCACGGGGATCATGATCTCCGAACGCGCAAACTTTTTCTCAAGAGGAGCAGCCCCGGGGCCCTGCGACTCATTCCACTCGCGGTTGTTCTTGGGCATCGGGTGGATGTTGTGCGTGGTGGGGTCGCTCGAAATAATGTGCAAGTCCTGGCCCACCTGAATGCCGAGGACGTGAGGCTTGTAAACGCACCCGTTCTGGTCCAGGACCACAGGGTCCGTCGGCGCGGAGAACGTGTACTTCTCCGCACCCTCCTTCACGTAAACAAAAACGTTAGGCAGGGTGCCGTTGGAATTCATTTCGCCGTCTTCCGGATAGACCGCTCCGCTGTGCTTTTGAACGCAGACCGGGTCCTGGTCCATCATAATCCGCGCCAGCTTGGGCTTCACTCCCTGAAAGACCACTTTGCCGGTGATCGCGGCGACGGTGGACTGATCGATCGGAGTCGGTTGCGCTCCTGATGGCGCTTCGGAGGGCTGCTCGGAGACTTCGGTCTTTTTCCCGCCGCAGCTCGGGAGCAGCAACAGAGGGACGATGAGTAACGAGAAGGGGAGTTTTTGCTTGTTCATTTTTGAAGCCTTTCCTGAAAATGAGATTTTCGGTTGCAATTGCCTTTCTTAACGGCCGTGCATCGCTGCCACGCTGACCAGCGGCCGTCCTAGCCCGGAGACCGTCCTGCCCGGCTTCTTCGGGGAACCCGCTTTTAGGGCGCCGGCGCTCATCCCGACCAACCGGCGTTGTTCCTCCGGCGTGATTTCAAACATGTACCTGACCAGCAGGTCCGCGTGGTCGCCGCCATAACCTTTGAAAAGCGACGGCGTCGGCCCGGCGAACACCCAGCGGTCCTCCGCCTGCTTGAACAAGCCCGAAGGCATGGCAGTGCCCGGGCTGATCATCGCCGGGTCGAGGATCCAGTGTTTCGTCCAGTCCGGTTTCAGACGGTCGTGGGCCAGGAGGAAATTGGGCGCCGTCGCGAACCGGTCGTGAGCGGCGTCTCCGGTGGCGTGGCATTTGAGGCACGGAGCCCCACGGCTCGTGAACAGCGCGCGCGCCATCTCGAGTTCCCTCCCGGTCAAAGGTTCGAGCTTGGGCGGAATGTAAGGCATCGGCTGGGAGGATAGAGCCTGGAAAAACCTCACCAGTTTCCGGAGCTCAATCGGTGAGAAGTAGAACGTCGGCATCCGGACTTTCAAGTAGGACCGGACGCCGTTCCGGTCGGTCTCCGTATCATTCATCGCCGGATTCCACAAAAACCTCCTCAGCCACTCCGGATTCACGCGAGCCCCTTCGGTGAGGAGTTTGGGCGGGAGCTGGTCTTTGCCTTCCGGCGTCTGATACCTCGCCAGGCCCATCAACACAGAGTCCTGGCCGACCTTGAACTGGTGGCAACCGATGCAGTTGTATTTCTTGACGACCCACCAGCCTTCCTGGATGTCCCTTCGCAAGTCTTCGGGCAGGTAGAAGTATCGGCGAGGATATTGTGAGTTGACACTGCCCATGAGGAAAGTCGTGAGCGCCACAATCTGTTCCTTGGCCTCAGGGCTCAGGTCCGCCATTCCCCTGGTCACTTCGTCGCTCTGCGGCTCGAAGAAGTCGGGCATCCGCAGCAGTTCGGGTTCGGGCTTGATCCTGCCCTTGTCGAACATCTCCGGCTTGGCCAGCTTACGCTCGAAAAAGCCCTTGTGGGTGTACCACCCTTCGCGCCTCGCCTCTCCAACGTACAGTGCAAAGTCGATCTGTTCGAGCGGCTTGCTGCCTTCGGCGGTCAGCTCGGTCCCGATTCTCCCCTCGTCTTCCAGCCCCGCGATTTCGTGACAGCCGGCGCACCCGTAGCGCAGAACGAGCACGCGGCCTTTGGACTTGAGCGCGGAGTCGCCCAAGAACGGAGCCTTGGGGTAAGAGGCAGGGTCTTTCTGCCTCAAGGTCAGAAGGTAGCTGGCGATGTCCCGGGAATCCTGCCAGGAGAGCCGCAGGTTCGGCATCACCGTCATCTGCTCGACCACGAGCTCATGCCCGTCATTCGGGCACTTCGAATGGTCAAAGTCGAAAACGAACGGCAGGCTGTGTTTCTTGTAGTCCTGCTCGGTTAGGTCGCGCTTTTCGTAAGCGCAATAGGGACGCGTCCGCTCGCGCGGGTTGTGGACCCAGCGGACCAGAAAATCGTAATTGTCCTTTTCGCCGACGCGCGTGAGGTTCGCGGCAAACCATCCGCCTACGGCTTTCGATCCTTCACCGACGGAATGGCACGCCAGGCAACCTCGCGTCTCAACGCTCTCTTTGCCCTTCGCCGGGTCGCCGGGCGGCTGGTGAGGAAGATTCACATCGAGGCCTGACTGCCAGATGAACGCGGAGATGGCCTCCACCTCTTCGCGGTCCAGGCGGAACCGCGGCATCCTGGTCGTCGGCCGCCAGGCATGCGGGTTGTTGATCCAGACTGGAACCCATGCCGGCCGAATCTTGACCCGGACTTCTTTGAGGTCCGGCCCGATTTTCTTCATCCCCATCAAGAGGTTCTTGGTCTGGACCTCGAGCTGGCCGATCCGCATGTCCGTCTCGCTGACGGAGACGCGGAGGGCGTCCGCCTGCGTGTAGAACTTCCGCGCGGTCTCATCGTCCGGGGCCTGGTCACCTTGCTGGATGGCGCGCTGGATGTTCCGCTGCTTCTCGGCCCGTTCGGTTCCGAGCTGGTCAATCTGCTTCCCGGTGGCCAGCACGTCTTCGGGCTCGCTGTCATAGCCCTGGAAGCGGTGGCAACCCGCGCAACCTCTCCACTGGAAAAGGTCCTTGCCGGTGCTCAGCACCGGGGCGTGGTCAACCACCATGTCCGCCGCGTGGCACTGCTGGCAACCCGCTTCGAAGTTCTCACGCTGGTACAACGGCCAAAGCCAATGTTCGTACTCGCCGTGGGCCTGCTCCACGCTGTCGAGCTGCATCCCGTTGCCGTTGTGGCAGGGTGTGCAGCCGAACTTCTCGGGATCGTGAATCTTGAGGAGCTCCAGGTCCGGGTGGCTGGTAAACGCCGCCGTCCTTGGGTCTTTGTCCCGCCCCCCCAAATCCTTCCGGGTCAGCACGACGGGTTCGCGGATGCCGAGGTGGCAGGACTCGCACCGGTCCACGAGGCCGGCGTCGGGGTTGTTGATCTGCCTGATCTCGATCGTGAACGCCTCCGTCTTGGCCACCAGGCCTTGTATTTGATCGACGGTCAGCCCTTCGAGGTGGTTCTTGACGTAGTTCTCGGTTTTGGCGCGCAAGTCCGAAACGGGGCGGAGGATGGTCGCCTGCCTGGCCATCAACTGGCCCTTCTCATCCTGCAGGTGGACGAATTCCGCCTGGAGCTGTTCGTAGTCATAAGATTTCTTGGTGGTCTTGCCGTTTCCGTCCTCGGTAGGCAGATGGACGACGAACGGCCCTCGCTTGAACATGTCGAGGTTCTGCAGGAGTGACTCTTTCTCCCCGCGGGCAGAGGTGTGCTCAATCTGATAGAGCTGCGAGGTCACCTGGGCCCGCGCGTCCGTGGCACGGTCCATCACCACCTGGAGCTGGTCGTCCAGAAATGAGATCCGGCGCTGGACGTCCGCTAGCTGCGGCTTGATCGAAACCTGGACATCTTCCAGTTGCTTCTTCATCGACTGGTACTCGGGCGACTCCTGGACCGCCTTTTCGCGGGCGCGTTGTTTGGGGATTTCTTTCTGTAGGAAGGCGCGGTAGTGGCCGATAAAAAGTCGCTCGTAGTCTTTCCACGGCCGGAGCCCGAACAATTCGTCGTAGAGCGACCAGCCGAAGACCAGGATCAGGAGAATCGCTGAAATGAAGTAGATCCCCGCCAGGGACTGGTTGACCAAGGGATCCTTTTCGGGATTATCGGGCGCCAAATCTCCCCTCCAACGGCTCGATCCGCTTCGCTCTCAGACGTTGAACCACGGCGTCACCCAGATGTACTTAATGTTGAAGAGAAGCCTCAGCAAAATCTTGATGGGCAATAAGAGCATCAAGACCAGAAAGATCTGCAGCGTCAAGTACTGGATCAGGCTCATTCGTTGATAAATCTTCCGGTTGAACTCCGTAGCCGTAATGAGCTTGTGAATCGCCAAGCCCGCGATGACCACATAAGCGCCCGTCGCGAGGGCGCCGAAAATCGTTTTGGCCCAGATGGCCTTGAGTCCGAGCAAACTGAACGGAAAGACCTCGTCCAGGTTGCGGTTCACCATATAGGGCTGGTAGGCGGGGTCCCAAGTCCTTCCCGGCCAGAACCAGACCCACCCCGGACCCCGGAGAAACGTGCCGAGCATGACGATCGCAAGCCAGAGAAGCATGAACCCGAAGCAGAAGGTCCCAATGGCGAATTTGCGCTGCCGCAGGGTGTAATAACCCCCTCCGAGCGGGTTCTCGTCGATATAGGGGATCACCATCAGCCCGACGATGATCAGCGTGGGCATGACTACACCGGCAATCCAGGGATCGAAATAAACGAGCATTTCCTAAAGGCCTAGGAAGTAGCACGGCGCCTTGGCCGGGTTCATCGTCAGATTGGGGTTGGAAAGCTCCTCGAGCGGCGCGTCGAGCGTGATGGACCACACGATCAAAATCACCGTGACGATGATGGAGGCGAGAAACTCCATGCGCAGCAGGTACGGCCAGGCGTGGACTTCTTTGACCCAACCGGGCTTCCACGGCTGGGTCTTGCGATGATGGGTCTTGGCGAGTTGCGGGTCTGCTTCGAGTTGCTTGATCAGGCGGTCGTTGGCCAACCCCTGGCGGAGACCCAGCCAGGCGTAGAACGGGACCAGAAAAATCAGGGCGACTATCGGAATGTTATCGGGAGCTGAAACAACCTCCCAGAGCTGATGCCAGTCCATGAGGTGACCTTATTCAGGGCGTATGGGGCCAGAGTCAATCCACTGAGGTTAATCGATTGATCTTGAGCTTCAGGGTTTGCCGACGAACCGTCCACTCACCTCTACAGCTTTCTGACCGGCTTGATTTCGGACTCCAGCTGAACCGGGGCGGGGCCAGAAATCCCTCCATCCTTCCTCACGCGCCAGAAGTGCACGCCCATGAAAATCGAGGCGATGAGCGGGATGGCGATGCAGTGCCAGATGTAAGACCGGAGAAGGGCGTTGGCGTCAACAATCGAGCCTCCCAGCAGCGCAAAGCGCACGTCGTTGTAGGGCGTCATTCCGAGTTGGGGACCGAAAGGCCCCTCGTGCCCCAGCAGCGGCGTCGCCCGCGCCATGCTGGTGCCCACGGTGACAGCCCAGAAACCCAGTTGATCGTCAGGAAGCAGATAACCTGTGAAAGAAAGCAGCAGGGTCAGCACTAACAGGACCACGCCGACGCACCAGTTAAACTCTCGAGGCTTTTTATACGAGCCCGTCAGGAAGACCCGGAACATGTGCAGCCACACCGTGAGGATCATCAGGTGCGCTGCCCACCGGTGCATGTTCCTCAAGAGTTTTCCGAAGGGCACATCGCTCATCAAATAAATGACGTCGCGGTAGGCCTGACCTTTGGTGGGGTGGTAATAGTACATGAGCAGAACGCCCGTGAAGGTCAGGACGATGAAAAGGTAGAAGGTGATTCCCCCCATCCCCCAGGTGAAGCCGTATCGAACGGCGTCGCGATTAACTTTGGCCGGATGGAGGTGAAGGAAGACGTTGGTCAAGACGCCCAGAGCGCGGCTGCGCTCCGAATCGTCGTGCTTGACGCGGAAGATGGATTTAAAAAGTTGAGTCTTTTGGGGGCGCCTGAGGTTCTCCTGGACCTCTTTGGCTTTTTCCCTGAGGACTTGGGTCCCCGCGCGAAGTTTCTCGAGGAGGTCCGGAAGACCCTTTCCCCCTGTTCCTGGATTTTGTTGATCGGCCATCGTTATCGCCCCGCCGAGAAAAGGGAAATGCCCGCGGCGACCCTGGGAATGCTACATGGGGATGAAAGCGCCGGGGTCGTCGAAGTGGTTCGGACCGCCCTGAGCCTTGTTCCACGAAAAGAG
>QHZM01000214.1 GCA_003224665.1 Acidobacteriota bacterium | reverse complement strand
CCACGTGCTGATGCCCCACCCGATCGGCAACACAGGCGGCAACATGCCACACGGCCAGACCGCCGGCTTCCTGGGCAAGACATTCGACCCCTTCGTCTTGAACGCTGACCCCTCCGACCCGAATTTCAAAGTCCCGGACATGCTTCCGCCCGATTACATTTCAGCCGTCCGGGTGGACCGCCGGCGGAGCTGGCGCGACGCGATTGATAAAGCCGTCTCGTACTTCGAGTCCAGCCAGGACGCGAAGCTGATGGATTCCACCTTCAGCCAGGCGTACACGCTGATGTCCTCCGCTAAAGCGCGCGAGGCTTTCGAGCTCGGCCAGGAATCCCAGACGATGCGGGAGAAGTACGGCATGAACCGCTTCGGACAAGGGTGCCTGCTGGCGAGGCGCCTGATCGAGCGCGGCGTTCGCTTCGTGACCATCAACATGTTCGAGACGGTCTTCAACGAGCTGACGTGGGACATCCACGGATCGGCCCCATTCACTTCCATCAGCAGCATGAAAGACCTGCTGGGGCCGATGTTCGACAACGCTTACAGCTCGCTGCTCGAGGACTTGCAGGACCACGGCCTGCTCGACACAACGGTCGTGGTGGCCACGGGCGAGTTCGGGCGGACGCCCAAGATCAACCCCGCCGGCGGGCGCGACCACTGGCCGCAGTGCTGGACGATGGTGATGGCCGGGGGAGGAATCAAAGGCGGGCGCGTGGTCGGCTCCTCGGATGAAATCGGCGCCGCGCCCCAGGATCGGCCGGTGACTCCGGCGGAAGTGGCTGCCACCATCTATCAGGCGCTGGGGATCAGCCTGGAAATCGATCTGCCGGGCCCCCAGGGAAGGCCTATCCGGCTCGTGGACCACGGGGTCGAGCCTATCTCCGAGCTCTTGTAAGTTCTCCTCACCCTTGTTGAGGAGAGAATCCGACTTACCCATGAAACTCCAACACAGCGAGCACGCTTGCCTAATCCTCCTGTCAGTGGCCGCGCTCGTGCCGGCGCGCGCTTTACTTTTGCATTCGCAAGCAGGTCCGCGCGGCGAGAAGGCGACCGCACCGGCAAAAACCCAGGCGGCGCCCAAGCGCCCGACGGCCTCGAAGGGGATTCGACGCCCCGCGCCCGTCCCGGCACACTCCGAGCGCAAGGAAGCCGCGCTTCGCGAGATCTCGATTCTTCCCCCTTCAATTTCGCTCACCGGGCCTCGCGCCCGCCAGAGACTGGTGATCGAAGGATTATTCGAGGACGGCCACCAGGAAGATTTAACGGCTCAAGTCAAAGTCATTTCGTCGGACGCCAAGGTCGGCGTGACTGACGACCGAGGTTTTGTCCAGCCGACAGGGGACGGCGAGACCACGCTGAAAGCCGCTCTCCAAGGTCACGAGGCTTCTGCCAAGGTCCAGGTGAAAGACTTCGCGGCACCCTTTGTTTGGAGCTTCCGCAATCAGGTCCTGCCGGTCATGACCAAGCTGGGTTGCAACTCCGGGGCTTGCCATGGCGCCGCCGCCGGTAAGAACGGGTTCAAGCTGACCCTGCGCGGTTACGACCCGGACCTCGACTACCTCACGCTGACCCGCCAGGCCGACGCCCGCAGGACCGTCAAGGTTGACCCGGCAAAAAGCCTGATCCTCCTCAAGCCGACGTTGACGATCCCGCATGGCGGCGGGCGACGGTTTGCCGTGGGCTCGCCCGAATTCCAGGTGATGGCCGGATGGATTGCGGCGGGCATGCCTCCTCCGAAGGACAGCGACCCCCGCATTGAGTCGCTTGAAATCTCGCCCCGCCACGTCTCGCTGCGACCGGGAGCGCAGCAGCAGCTTTTAGTGACCGCTCGTTTCTCCGACGGTCATTCGGAAGACGTCACGCGCTGGACCAAGTTCACCAGCGGTGACGAAAGCGCGGCCACAGTTGACCAGGACGGTCTGGTTCGGATGCGGGGTTTCGGGGAAGCGCCGGTCACCGTTTGGTACCTGAGCCGGGTCTCCTTCGCCCGCCTGACGGTTCCCTACCCGTACGCGCCGGAGGAGTCTGTCTTCCCGCGCGCCCCTCGAAATAACTACCTTGACGACCTCGTCCTGAAGAAGCTCCAGGAGCTGCACATCCCGCCTTCCCGCCCGGCCATGGACGAAGAGTTCATTCGCCGGGCCTACCTGGATGCCGCGGGGATTCTCCCCACGGCGGCTGAAACGGAAAAGTTTCTGGCGGACCATTCTCCCGACAAGCGCGCCCATTTGATTGACGAGCTGATCTCGCGGCTGGAGTTCGTGGACTATTGGGCTTACAAGTGGTCCGACCTGCTGCTGGTCTCAAGCGAGAAGCTCTCCCCGAGTGAAACGTGGAGCTACTACAACTGGGTCCGGGAGAGCGTCGCGAAAAACAAGCCGTGGGACCAGTTCGCGCGGGAAATCGTCACCGCCACCGGGAATACGCGCGAGAACGGGGCGGCCAACTATTACGCCATCCAGCGCGACCCCATCGACGTCTCCGAAAACATGACCAAGGCGTTCCTGGGGATGAGCATCACGTGCGCGCATTGCCACAACCACCCGCTCGAGAAATGGACCCAAAATGACTACTTCAGTATGGCCAACCTGTTCGCCCGGGTGCGGCTGAAGACGGGCAGTTTCGCGCGCACGCGGAGGGCACTCGAAGACGTCACCGTGTTCTCCAGCACGACGGGCGACATTATTTATCCGCGCCTGGGCCGGCCGCTGGCCCCTCGCCCGCTGGAGGCCTCGGCCCTCCCGCTCGATTCCCCCGTTGACCGGCGCGTGTATTTCGCCCAGTGGCTCACGTCGCCCCAAAATCCCTATTTCGCGCGGGCACTGGTAAACCGGGTCTGGAAAAACTTCATGGGCCGCGGGCTGGTGGAAGCCGTGGATGACATGCGCGCCACGAATCCGCCCACGAATGAGGAACTCCTGAACGCCGTCGTCCAGGACTTCGTGGGACACGGCTTCGACGTCCGCCACCTGATCCGGACCATCATGAACTCGGCCACGTATCAGACGTCGTCGGAACCGAGCGAACACAACGTCCAGGACGAAAAGTACTATTCGCATTACATCCTCAAGCGCCTGCCCGCCGAAGTGCTCCTGGACGCCGTTTCGCAAGTGACGCAGATGCCCGAGAAATTCGAAGGGTATCCGGTCGGCATGCGGGCGCTCCAGTTGCCGGACACACAGGTGGAATCTTATTTCCTGACCGTGTTTGGACGGCCGCCGCGGCAGCAGACCAGCGAGAGCGAGCGCCAGAGCCAGCCCAGCATTACCCAGGCGCTCCACATCATCAACGGTGAGACCCTGAACAATAAACTGCGCGCGCCCGGCGGGACTGTGGACATGCTGCTCAAGCTTGGGATTTCAAACCAGCGGACTGTGGAATACCTCTACCTCTCGGCACTGAACCGTTATCCTTCCGAAGCCGAACGGCGGGAACTCGTGAGCGCACTCGACGAGACGCAGGCGAAACAAGGGGGTTCCTGGGGCGCCGGCAATCCTCGTCGCGTCGCGCTGGAAGACCTGACCTGGGCGATGCTGACGAGCAAGGAATTCATGTTTAACCATTAACGCGATTTCAGGTCTGGCAAGCTCCGGTTAGACCTTCGGATCAAAGCACAACTAGAGACCAAGGTTCTCCATTGAAATGTTTCGCCGTGCAAAAGTCAGGCTCCCGGCCCCGAACCTCCAACTTCTCTTCCTCCTTTTACTCCCCGCATTCGTAATTGCGACGAGCCTCCGCGGAACGAGCGGCGTGGCGCGAGCCCAGGCGCAAACACCCGCGCCAACTTACGCAGAAGTTAATTCCCTGTTTCGGAAGAATTGCATCGCCTGCCATTCGGGCAACGCGAAAATGGGAGGCCTGATCCTTGAATCGTATGAAACGCTTGTAAGCGGTGGGGCGCACGGGCCGGTGGTGGTTGCGAGGAAAAGCGATGAAAGCCGGCTCCTCCTGATGGTCCAGGGAAAGGTCAAGCCGCAAATGCCGTTTGGCGGCACGCCTCTCTCTGAGACGGATATCGCCACCCTCAAGGCCTGGATTGACGCGGGTGCCGAGGGTCCGGCGCTCGGCGCGCCACTGACGACGCCGCCCCCGGACGCTTCCCTGCCTGAAATCAAACCCGAAGTCCCGGTGGCCTCGCCGGTGAGTGCGATGGCGTTCTCGCCGGACGGCAAGCTGCTCGCAGTGGGCGGCTACGGCGAGGTCCGGCTGCTCGATCCGTCCGGAGGCAGCACCGTCGCCGCATTTCCCGGCCACTCGGACCTTGTGCGCGCGCTCGCCTTCAGCCCTGACGGCAAATGGCTCGCCGCGGCAGGGGGTCTTCCCGCGCGGATGGGAGAAATCAAAATCTGGGACCTCCAGACGCACCAGCTCCTCCGCACCATGATGGGCCACAAGGACTGCATTTATTCGGTCGCGGTGAGCCCGGATGGGAAGCTCATCGCTTCGGCCAGCTACGACAAGCTGGTCAAGCTCTGGGACCCCGGGACCGGCAAAGAAGTCCGCACGCTGAAGGACCACATTGACGCGGTCTTCGCCGTCGCCTTCAGCCCGGATGGGAAGCGGCTCGCCTCCGGCGCTGCAGACCGGACCGTGAAGATCTGGGATGTCGCTTCGGGCCAGAGGCTGTTCACTCTGGGCGAGCCTCTTGACGGAGTCTCCTCGATCGCCTTCCGGCCGTCCGGCAACCAAATCGCCGCCGCCGGCGCCGACAAGCTGATTCGAACCTGGGACCTGTCGGAAAAGGGGGGAACACTCGCCCAGTCGATGATCGCGCACGAAGACGCCATCCTTCAAATCCTCTACTCGCCCGACGGGAAAACGATCATTTCCAGCTCGGCCGACCGGACGATCCGGATCTGGGACGCTGCCTCATTAACCTCGATCAAAGTCTTGGAAAAACAACCCGATTGGGTGCAGGCGATGAGCATCAGCCCGGATGGGAAACGGTTGGCGGTGGGCCGTTACGACGGCACGGTGAGTATTTATGACTTGGAGACTTCGCGGCCCGTGCTCGGATCGCTGACCGCCTTTGCGCTCTCCGGGTCTGCGGCGCCGGCGCATGAACGCGAGGCCGCAAATCGCTGAGGACTAGCCATGCGAACAAGGACAAACCTTTTCCTTAAACCAGCGACGCCAACATTCAAATAATCGTCGAGGGCTGATGCCATGAAATCAGGAATAACGCTTCGCCGACTGGGCCTTGTATTTTCCCTCCTCGCCAGCGCGTGCCTGGGCTTGAAGGCGCAGTTGCCGCTTATTCCCCCCACCATTGCACGCGTCACGCCGCCCGGCGTGAGGCGCGGCTCGACCGCAACTCTCACTGTCGAAGGACGCAGTCTCGACGGCGCGAGCAAAGTCCTTTTTGACGCGCGGGGCTTGACCGGAAAGGTGCTCAGCGTCAGGGACGTGCCGGAAGAAATCATTCCGGCCAGGTTTTCAACCGCCGCTCCCGTGCCGCAAGGCGCGAAGTCGGAGACCAGGCTTGAAGTTCAGATCGCTCCCGACGTCAAAGCGGGCACTTACCGCTTCCGTTTGCAGACGCCGCTGGGGACGTCGAACGCGGCGTCGCTCGAGGTGGGAGGCCTTCGGGAGATTCCGGAGGCCGAACCCAATGACGCCCTGGCCGCCGGCCAGCGAGTCGAGTTACCCACCACGCTGATGGGGACGCTGGGCTGGCCGGGAGACGTGGATAGCTATAGTTTTCAGGGGAAGGCGGGAGAGGAGTATGTGTTTCAGGTGGTGGCGGCGTCGCTCGGGTCCGAGCTGCAGTCGGTGCTGGTGTTGAGGGACGCGACGGGGCAGGAGTTGGCGCGGGCGGGGGAATACTCGCGGCAGGCTGACGCGGTGCTGGCGGCCAAGCTGCCGATGGAGGGGACGTACACGATATCGATCGAAGACCTGGAGAAGAAGGGCGGGACGGAATACTTTTACCGGCTGAATGCGGGGGCGCTGCCGTATGTCCAGGAGGTGTTTCCGCTGGGGCTGCGGGCGGGAGAGCGAGCGGAGCTTGGGGTGAGGGGAGTGAACCTGGGAGGATTGGAGAAGGTCGAGGTGGAGGCGCCGGCCGGCGCGGCGGACTGGGGGCGGATGCCCCTGCAGGTGAAGACGCCGCGCGGAGAAGCGTTGAAGAAGGTGATGCTGGCGGTAGGGGAAGAGCCGGAAGTGATGCGGAGCGGCGGGAATGACAGTGTGGGGCGGGCGCAGCGGGTGACGTTGCCGGTGACGATCAACGGGAAGATCAAAGGGAGGAAGAAGACGGAGCCGGCGGACGGGGACTACTACCGGTTTGAAGCCAGGAAAGGCGAGCGCCTGATGATCGAGGTGGCGGCGGCGCGGCTGGGCTCACCCCTCGATTCCGTCGTCGAAGTCCTCGACGCCAAAGCCCACGAAATACCGCGCGCCACGATCCGCTGCCTGGTCGAAACTTCCCAGACTCTCGCCGACCGCGACTCGAAGGCGAGGGGCGTGAGAGTGGCTTCGAGGATGGGAATCCAGGAAAACGACTACATCATGTGGGGCGATGAGCTCGTCCAGGTTTCCTTTGTGCCGGAACAGCCCGACGCGGACATTATGCTCAAAGGCTACGGCGAGGAGCGGGCGCCTCTGCTCAACACTTCACCCCAAGCCCACGCGCTTAATTCGCCCATCTACAAGGCCAAAATCTTCGAGCCTGGGAAAGAATTTCCGCCGAACGGCCTTCCCATCTTTCATCTGACTTACCGCAACGACGACGGCGGGCCCGGTTACGGACAGGACTCGCGCATGGACTTCACCGCGCCTGACAACGGAGAGTACCTGCTCCGCATCAAGGACGTGCGCGGGCCTCAGGACGAGGACGCGGCTTACCGGCTCACGGTCCGGCGGGTCAAGCAGGATTTCACGCTCACGGCCCAGCCGGCAAACCCGAACGTGCCGCGCGGCGGGCGGGTGCCCGTCACGGTCGAGGCTGACCGAATGCTCGGTTACGACGGGCCGATCGAGCTCGAAGTGAAAGGCCTGCCCAAAGGAGTCGCGGCCAAGTCGGAGACAATCCCGGCCGGCCAGGACTCGGCCGTCATCCTCGTCGAAGCCGCCGAAGGCGCCGCGCCTGGGATCGAAGCCACGCCTTTTGAGATCGTCGGGAAAGCCAAGATCGGAAACCGAGACGTGGTGAAGACGGCGGACGCGGGCCAGTCTTTCCGCGTGGTCTCCGTACTTCCTCCACCTGACCTCGTCGTGGCCGCCGAGCCGAAAGAAATCGTCCTCGAAGCCGGCAGGACGATGGCGGTGACTCTCCACGTCCAGAGGCGGAATAAGTTTCAGGGGCGGGTGCCATGCAACGTACTCAACCTTCCGCCGGGCGTGAGAGTCGTCAACCTCGGACTGAACGGCGTGCTGGTGCCCGAGGGCGAGACCAGCCGGACGTTTACGTTGAAAGCCGAAGACTGGGCGCAGCCCATCGAACAACCCATCTACGTGGTGGCCACTGCCGAGTCCAACTCGCCCACCTTCCATGCCTCTCCCCCGCTCATTCTGAAGGTCTCTTCAAAACAGATAGCTAGCAGCGGGAGAACGCAAGTCGCCTTGCGCGAAGTGAAATGAACGGGTGGGCAAAATTCTCCGCCTCGTGTAGCAGCAAAGGCGGAGAGTGAAACTCAGTTGATGGACCTCCTCCGGAGGGGGGCGCGCGCCTACAGCCCTGCCTTCTCCAGCCGGGAACCACGGATCCACTGCAGGATTTCTTTGTACTCCCAGCTTGATTCGTTGCCCTGCCACCGCTGGCCGCCGTTGTGCGAGGCGAAATGGTCGGCGACAATCCGGGAGGTGAGAGTCATCGGTCGACACCTCGCCGTTACAGGGGATCTGTCCGGCATTTCCGGTGACAGGCGGTACTCGCCAGCACCCAAGGCGCAGAAACAGCTCGGCGAAGTGCTGTGTCGTTGACTCGCAGGTTGACCGGTTGTAGTCCTAGTTTCCAACGCCAGAAGATTCTTGGAGCGGGAGGCTGACTAACACCGGTTCTCTCCAAGTTCGCCCAAGCACGCGTTAACCGCTACCAATCGTAACAAAGGATGTGAAAAAGTGCTGGGCCCATGTTAGGGTACCTTCCTCAGAATGAATCTGAAATTCGAATGGGACCGGAAAAAGGCAACATCCAACCTTTCCAAGCACGGCGTGTCATTCGAGGAAGCTCTCACGGTCTTTAGTGACCCCCTGGCGAGGATATTTGACGACGAGGACCATTCGATCGAAGAACAACGGGAGATTATCATCGGGCATTCAGCCAAGGACCGGTCAGTGGTGGTATGCTTTACGGCACAAGGTGGGTCAGTTAGAATCTTCAGTGCACGAACGGCAACAAAGAGAGAGCGAAAGGACTATGAAGAAAACGTCAAGCCGTAGGAGACCAAGGCGAGAGGAGATGCGGCGGGAGTATGAGTTTGATTACCGCAAGTCGCGCCCGAACCGTTTTGCACCCCTGATGAAGGGCGGGACAATTGCGATCGTGCTCGACCCGGACGTTGCCTCGGTATTTCAGTCTCCTGAGTCAGTAAATTCCTTGCTGCGGTC
>QHZM01000481.1 GCA_003224665.1 Acidobacteriota bacterium | reverse complement strand
CTTCGCATTGCTGCTGACGTTTCTGGGCTTCGTTTGGGTCTTCTATTGGAATAAGCCTGCGGCTTCCGCGGCGAATTTTTTCGGGATGCCCCTCTCCGATAAAAGCTTGTTGGGGATTACGCCGGGTGTGTGCACCCTCTTGCTGCTCGGCTTCGTAGGTTCTTCGCGCGCCGTCCCGTCGGCCCTCGAGCTATTGAGGGAGACGTGGAACGACACCGGAGGGACGACGATGCTGGAGCTCGAAGTAATTGACAACCACGAGAACTGGACGGACTACGCGAAGTTTATCTGGGCGCGGCCTTTCGGACACTTGTTCCAGGCTGCCGCACTCCTCGGAGCGATTGCCTCGACGTTCGCCGCGGGCCTGAACCTGAACCCGCAGTTTAGAGGTTACGCCAGCTTCTTATTCACGGCCTATTGTCTGCTCTCGGTGGGTCTGCAAGGCGCGGCGTGCTGGAAATGGGCCCGGGACAAAGTGGCGGTCTCCTGGGACAAGAAGCCGGAGCACTATGGGTGAGCGCGTGCGCTCCGCCCACCGACCAACCAGGACAGCCAACTGTTCGTCGTGCCGGAAGATGTCCGGCTGCAGTCCGGTGACGGGGCGTCGAAGAATTCCTCTCCTGCGGCGACCCGAAGGGTTGAAAAAGACGTCGTCGCTCCGGACACCAGGGGAACGGCGAGCCTTTGAAGCGGCTCCGTCCTTCGCTGGATGCCCTCCATTCAGTGTCGCGGCGACACAGTCGGCACTCCTCTCACCTTCAGTTGCCACCACCTTTTGTTTCGGGTGATGTCGGTGTGCCGGGGATATTCGGCGCGCGGGAGACTCGTCCCTCCCTCGCCTCTTCGAGCTCGATTCGATTCTTCTCAAGGGTGGTGCCGGTGGCCTGCGCGAATTGCGTGAGGGCTTTGGCGTAAGTCGAGCGGGCTCTCACATTGTTACCCTCCTGCGTCGCCAAGTCTCGCTGCGCCTGGATGACCTGGAAGACGGTGGATTCACCCAGCTGGAATTTCTTCTGTTCCGCCTCCAGCGTCTGCTGGGCCAGGATCACCGCCTTGCCCGCGGCCTCGATCTGAGCTTTTGCCTGGATGAGGGCGATTTCAGCGTTCCGCACGTCCTGTTCAATCTGATTATGGGTCTTCTGCAGTTGCGTCCGGAGCTGGCGTTCTTCGAGCAGCGCGCGCGCGACGTCAGCCTGAGCGGACCGGTTGCGGATTGGGAATTGGAGCGTCAGGCCATACGAATAGTCAGGAAAGCGACCCTGAAACGTCTGGGTAAAAGATTGGGACACGCCGCCGGATGTTCAGGTCTCCCTGTTCAATCTCGGGGCGGTTCTGCGCCGCCAGTCGCAAGGCCTGCTCGATCGGGGGAGCATCTTCACCCTTTGGCTCCGGCAAGGCATCGGTAGGGATAATCTCGACGGCTGCCAGCTCAGCGTCAACGTGTTTCGAGAGGGCGGTCTTCAGGACCTCCTGCTGTTGCTGCGCGTTGGTCTGGGCCACGATCAAGTCCTGCTGGCGGGCGGCGACTTCCGATTCCGCGCGCACGACCTCGATGGGCGCGAGCGTCCCGATCTCAACTTGCCGCTTGTTATCGGAGAGGATCTTTTGCGCGAGCGCGAGGGCCTGGTTGGCTACGCGGACGTTCTCGCGGAATGAAACGAGGTCCCAGTAGAGGTTCGAAATCTGAGTGACGGCGACAATCACCTGCAGCCGAAAAGTGCTATCGGCAAAGCGCAGGCTGTTGCGCGCGATGCGGATGAATTGGGCGTTGGCCCGATAGCCGAAGCCCCGGAGGAGGGGTTGGTTAAGCCCTATCGTCATCCCGGAAGGAACCTGCGGGTTGAACAAAGAGGTCAAGGAAGTCGTGCTCTGGCGGGTGCCGTTCAAGGCCAGCACGTAACTGGTGCCGGTGAGGAACCTCTGGCCGAAGAATCCGGAATAGCTCGTCGTCTGGGTGGTTACTGACGGGACTCCCCCCTGTAGGATGGTAATGCCGAGGGGCGTCGCGCGATGGTCCCAGCCGAAGCTGAAGCCGGCGATGGGGTCAAACGAGCCCACCGAGCCGGTGTTAATGGCGCCGCCGCCACCAAACGCCCCACCTGCACCACCTCCACCCCCGCCGCCCCCTCCGCCTACTCCGCCGCCGAGCGCGCCGCCAAACAGCGCGGTGGACTGAAAGGCCCCGAATCCTCCACGTGTCGCGCCGCCACTTTTCGCTCGAAGGACGTCTGTCTGGGCATAAGCCGGTGTGTAGCGGGCGATGGCGATGTCGAGGTTATTTTCAAGGGCCAGCGCAATCGTGTCGGCCAGGGAAAGGTGCAGTTTGCCCTCGCTGATCAGCAAGTGAACGCGCTGGGAGTTGGCCATCGAGGTTTCCGGAACGAACCGGGGCAAATACGGCTCGAAGATATTCGGGAATGACCGGCTCCTCGAGTAGTCCATCGTGGTCGGGCCGGCGGGTTGGGACTCTTTGCGCTCGGGCTGCGAGGGCGCGGGCTGCTGGGCCATCAGGCCCCCCGTGCCGAAAAGCACTCCCAGAACTAGATTCAAAACGAGGCAGCGTAGGCATCTAGGCTTCATTTCGTATCGTTCTCCCTAATCGTTAGAATTCGAATCGTTTTATAGACATCGAATATACTTACGTAACTTTAAGACGCGGGGTTTCAAAGAAGTGTCACACGCCAATTTTTCACCCATGGCGCACAGACGCGACAGGTGGCCTCGTGAGAGCGCAGTTCCCTCAGCGGGGAGGAGCGGGCGCGCTCAACGAGATTTCCACAAGGAGCAGGGACTCTCGGCGAGCTTCCTGCGGGATGTGCGAACTATGAAATTTAGCATCGAACCGCAAGCTTGACAATATTCGTCCTCTGTCCGTGACCGCCAATCCAGGGGATTGAACCGGCAGTTGAGGCACCGCCGGAGGGAGGGCAACAACAGACAAGGGCCCGTGGGACGCGCGCCGCAGGCACTCGTTCGCTGAGCTTGGCAGCCGTCGTTGTTACAGGATCCTTGGCGGCATGGCCGCGCGGCTTGGCAAAGCGTCCCTTCCGAGATTGCGCCAAATCTTCGGCCACAGCAGGGAGTTCGGGCAATTGTTCTGCCAATTTACTCGTCACCGGTAATTCGTTGTGAAATCTCTCAAACTTACCCAAACGACTGTACAATGCCCGCGTGGTGTGCCCGCTTTTGAGAAAATTTCGTCCGGAACCGAACACTCAAAGTCCCTTTCCACCGCAGCGCTTAGAGGTATCGGTCACAATTGTGTGGATAATGGATGAGAAGCGACGATCGTTTGGACACCTCGAAAGCCCTCGCGCGAGGCGTTGGGGACTCGTATCGATCGCGGCGCAGGGATCGGACTCTTGATATGCGTAACATCCGCCTGGTGGTGGCGTACGACGGGACCGAGTTCCATGGCTGGCAGCGCCAGCCCGGCATCCCGACGATTCAGGGGACGCTCGAAACCGCCATCGAAAGGATTACCAAGGAGCGTGTGCGGCTCTGGGGGTCTGGCAGAACAGACGCCGGCGTCCATGCCTCAAACCAGGTGGCGAATTTCAAGACTCAGTGCCGGATTCCCTGCGAGAACCTCGTGATGGCGCTCAACAGATTACTCCCGCCGGCCATCCGCGCCAAAGAAGCC
>QHZM01000472.1 GCA_003224665.1 Acidobacteriota bacterium | reverse complement strand
CGAGGCGACGGGGCGTTCCGGATCTGTGAAGAACACAAGGGAACAATCCACTTGCTGCTGACCGACGTCGTCATGCCGCAGATGAGCGGCCGGGAAGTGGCCAATCAATTGGCGCTCCTGCGCAAGGGAATAAAGGTCCTTTACATGTCGGGGTATACGGATGACGCGGTCATCCGCCATGGCATGCTGGAGCCGGGCACGGCTTTCCTTCAAAAGCCCTTTACGCCCGAATCGTTACTGCGCAAAGTGCGCGAAGTCCTGGATGGCTAGGCCCTGGGACATTGGATTCCGATGACCGCTGAGAAGATGCGCCCGAGCACCCGTCGGAAAACAGAGCAAGGAGGAGCCCGTGCAAATATTTGACCGCGTTGACCCGATGAACCTCGAACGCCGGGAGTGGCAATTGTGGCTGCTGGCATTCACCGTCATCTCCGTTCTTGCTTTGGGGACTGCGCTGCTGAAGTACCCTACCGTTTTTTCCACTCCAGTATTTCTTGCCGGCGCGACCACGCGGAAGGCGTTCTTCGGTTTCTGCGCGCTGGTGGTTCTCCTGTTGGGCTATTTCGTTGACCGGCAACTCGTGGTCCGGCACCTCCGCCAGCAAGTCGTTCACGAGCAAGAGACGATTATGCGCATCCGCTACGAGGCGAGTGCCGACCTGCTCAGCACATTGCCGGATTTCGCCCATTTCCAAGATCGCCTGGCCATGGAATACCGCCGTGCGTCCAGCACCCGACAGCCTTTTGCATCGTGCTCCCTGAGGTTGAGGCGAAGAACGCCTTCTCGGTCGCCGGCCGGCTGACCGAAGGGCTTCACGACGCATCGGGCGTGAGTTCCCGTTTCTCGTTTGAACTCCAGGTGTTTAACTATCCCGAGCACGCCAAGAGCGCTCGGGAGATCCAGGAAGCAGTCCGGCCTTTTATCCCCAAGAGTTCTCCCCAGGCATCCGCAGCGGAAGCAGAAGCTGTTCCGAGCGCGTCGCAATAACCCAAGAGGTCTTCCGATGGCTCTCCGAATCATGGTCGTCGATGATGAGCCGGCGGTCTTGAAGTTGATCAAGGGCCTTATCGAGCAGCTCGGATATGAGGTGCTGGCCTTTTCAGACAGCCGGGAGGCCGCGCTGCGGATCAACGCGGAGAGGTTCGATGGAATTCTCTTGGACGGGAACATGCCCCACCTGGACGGGTTCGCATTGACCCAAAAACTTCGGTCGTCACCCGCCAACTCGAGCGTCCCCATTGTGATGCTGACGGGGGATGGCGACGCTGAAACGATGCGGAAGGCCTTCAAGGCGGGAATCACATTCTTCCTGAGCAAGCCCGTCAGTCTGGAGCGGTTGAGCGGGCTCGTCAGGGTGATGCGGGGGCCTATGCTGAAGGAAAGGAGGCGCTACGCCAGGCTTCCCTACTGCACAAAGGTCGCGTGCCGAAGTGGCACGCGAGAGTTCCAGGCCCAGAGTGTGGATATTAGCGAGCGCGGAATTTTGATGGAAGGAACCGACGGAATTAACCGAGGGGACGAGCTCGGACTGGGATTTGTCATCGGCCCGGCCGCCAGGATCGTAAGAGTGCAAGCCAATGTGGTCCGCAAGGAGGCGTCCGGACGGATCGGTCTTGAATTTATAAACCTCGATGCTGAGGCCAGAGTGGCAATTCAAAACTTTATAGCCGGCCGCACCGCAGGGTAATTCGAAGGCCGTTACGTCAGGCTGGCCGTATGGGCGACGTGTTGCGAAGCCGGGAATGAAGTCATGAGAATGTTAATTGCCGAAGACGACCCAGTTTCGCGCCACGTACTCCAATCAGTTCTTACAAGTTGGGGCTATGAGGTTGTAGTCTCGAAGGACGGAGAGGAGGCTTGGCAAGCTCTTCAAGCAGAGGACCATCCTTTTCTCGCCATCCTTGACTGGATGATGCCGGGTCTGGACGGTCCGGAGGTCTGCCACAAGGCCCGCGCGGGTCCTCAAACCCAGCCCACCTATATCATCCTCCTGACCGCGCGAGACAGCAAAGCGGACATCGTCCAAGGCCTCGAGGCCGGAGCGGACGACTATGTGACCAAGCCTTTCGACACGAAGGAGCTGCTGGCCCGAGTGCGGGTGGGAGCGCGCGTCGTGGAATTGCAGGGAAACCTTGCGGCCCGCGTCCGGGAACTGGAGGATGCCCTGGCGCGCGTGAAACGGCTCCAGGGATTGTTCCCCATCTGCATGTACTGCAAGAAAGTCCGCAACGATGCCAACTATTGGCAGCAAGTCGATGCCTATATCAGCGAGCATTCGGAGGCCAGATTCAGCCATGCCATCTGCCCCGACTGCCACGAAAAGGTCGTCCAGCCGGAGTTGTCAAACCTATCCGCCGCCCAGGAGACGAAGCCGTGAAGATCCCCATATTACGCAGCATGGTCATTTTACAGCGCCCAGAGACTCCAAAGGCTGCAGACTTTCCGGGGGTTGCACACCCATGAACCGAGTCGTGATGTTTCTTCGCGTCCTGATAGTTATTGCCGTTGCCGAAATAGCAGTGATGTCCATTCTTCGATTCTTTCAGGTCCCCGAGGGGCTCGGGAAGGATCTCACCGATGCGGGCTTGCTGGTTCTCCTCAGCGCCCCTCTGCTTTACATCTGGGTAACACGGATGATGGCGCGCCGCGACGGCAAGGTTCTGGAACGCGCCGCTCACGCGCTGAAAGGTTCGGTCGGGTACTTTGCGGCTCAGGCGGCGTACGAGGCGGCGCTGAAACTGGAAATGATGAACCACAAGGGCGACTTGAGGGGCGCCGACACAGCCTGCGCCGCGCTGGAGGAGGAGGTCAACCAAGTGAGGCGAGCACTTTCCGATCTTCGCAAGGAAGTCGTGCGCTGAGCTTCAGACGCTTGTTTCGCACCTTAACGCGCACGGCACTGGCTGCAATGACAGGCATGGCCGCCTTCGAGGCGGCCAAAATGGCCCTGTTCCCTCACGTGACCATCTGGCGGTCGCACGCAATGACGATAGCCGTCAGCAGTATTGTCTCGACCCTCATCGCCTATCTCGTGTTGCGGAGACAATCCGAGTTGTTGGTGAGTGCCTTCGCGGAGATTTCTAAAAGGAAGGAAGCCGAAGACGCGGTCGCGGAACAGGTGCGCTTAATGACTTTCAGTGCGGACGTGGGGCTCGCTATTACCCGTAGCACAGACCTTCGTGACATGCTCCAGCGCTGTAGCGAGGGCGCGGTCCGTCACCTCGGCGCCGCGTTTGCCCGCATCTGGACGCTGAACGAAGCCGAAAACGTTTTGGAGCTGCGGGCCAGCGCCGGCCTCCACACCCACCTCAACGGACCCCACGGTCGCGTGCCCGTGGGCAAATTGAAGATCGGCCTCATCGCCCAGGAGCGCCAGCCTCATTTCACCAATCAAGTCATCGGCGACCCGCGCGTCGGCGACCAAGAATGGGCCAAGCGGGAAGGAATGGTCGCCTTCGCCGGCTATCCGCTCATTGTCGAGGATCGGCTTGTCGGGGTTACGGCCATGTTTGCCCGCAGACCCCTGAGCGACTTCACGCTCAAGGCGCTGGCTGCGGTGGCGGATGGCATTGCGCTGGGCATTGAGCGCAAGCGGGCGGAAGAGGCGCTTCGGCAGAGCGAGGAGCGCTTCCGCCAATTGGCCGAAAACATCCGGGAAGTTTTCTGGATGATGGATGCAAAAACTCATCAAGTCCTATATATCAGTCCCACTTACGAGGACGCTTGGGGCCGGACGTGCCAGAGTCTTTACGAAGAACCTCTGTCCTGGCTTGAGGCCATCCTTCCCGAGGATCGCGAGCAGGCAAATTCATTTTTTGAAAGGCAAATACAAGGAGAGCAGATAAACTCCGAATACCGCATCGTGCGGCCCGATCGATCGGTCCGCTGGATTCGAGACCGCGCCTTTCCGATTCGGGACTACACGGGACAACTCCACCGCGTCGTCGGAATCGCTGAAGACATTACCGAGCATAAACACAGTGAAGAAGAACTGCGGAGGGCCAAAGAAGCCGCCGAGGGCGCGAGCCGCGCCAAGAGCGAGTTCCTCGCCAATATGAGTCATGAAATCCGCACGCCGCTGAACGGCATCATCGGCATGACCGAACTCGCTCTCGACACCGAACTCACTCCTGAGCAAGGCGAATACCTGGCGATGGTGAAGAGCTCTGCCGAGACTCTTTTGATGCTGGTCAACGACATCCTGGACTTCTCCAAAATTGAGGCCGACAAACTCGACCTCGACCAAACCGATTTCAACCTGCGCGACAGCCTCGGCGAGACCATGAAGACCCTCGCTCCGCGCGCCCACCAGAAAGGGCTCGAGCTGTCGTTCGGTGCCCCGCACGAGGTGCCGGACGGGGTGAGAGGCGACCCCACGCGCCTGCGTCAGATCATCCTCAATCTTGTCGGCAACGCCATCAAGTTCACCGAGCAGGGAGAGGTGACCTTGCGCGTCGAGACCGAGTCGAAAACCGAGGATGAGGCGCTTCTTCGCTTTGCCGTGACGGACACGGGGATCGGCATCGCTCGGGAAAAGCAGCAGGCGATCTTCGAAGCATTCGTCCAAGCGGATGGCTCGACCACGCGCAAGTTCGGGGGAACCGGCCTCGGGCTCGCCATCGTGTCGCAGCTCGTCGCGATGATGGGCGGGCGGATTTGGGTGGAGAGCGAAGCCGGCCGAGGCAGCACTTTTTACTTCACGGCACGGTTCGGCCTGCCCCAAGGCGCGCCAGAACGGGTCGTTCCCAACGAGGCCGCCAGCCTGTGCGATCTCCCCGTGCTGGTCGTCGACGATAACGCCACCAACCGGCGCATCCTGGAGGAAATCCTCCTCCGGTGGCGAATGAAGCCCGCCCTGGCCGAAGGCGGCTGCACCGCCCTGGCCGCCCTCGAGCACGCCTCGGACCTCGGCTGCCCCTTCCC
>QHZM01000478.1 GCA_003224665.1 Acidobacteriota bacterium | reverse complement strand
TCCAAGGCGTGGGCCATGGCGCTCTTTATCTGCGTGGCAGCCTCATCAGTGTGGCACTCCGCGCATACAATTGGGCCCGCATAGTCGTCCCTGCTGTAGGTGCCCTTAGTCGGCCACCAGCCCGGGTCCCGCAACCGCTCTGCCGTGGAGGTCTTACCCCTCGGCAAAGGGAGTGCTTCGGGGCTGGCGGCATGGTGCCCCGTTTTGGTTTTAACCATATTGAGGGCAGTTAAGGCGGTGCTGTTGTTGGGGTCAACTCTGAGTGCCTGCTCGAGTTGGTGCTCAGCCTCAGCGTACTTCCCTTCGCTCGCCAAGGTCAGGCCCAAATTGACATATGCCTGTGCGTATTGGGGATTGTTCTGGATGGCCTGGCGGAATAAAGCTTCAGCCTCCGAGCTTTTTCCCTGCCGGCCATACAAGGTGCCAAGGTTGTTCTCCGCTTCCGCATACGTCGGGTTTATCCGGATGGCAGCCTTGAATTCACGCTCCGCCTCGCTTGCCTTGCCCACTGCGATGAGAAGTATTCCTAACTGATTGTGGGCCTCGTCAAGATTTGGGTCGAGTTCGAGCGTCTTTTCCAGTTCTCGTTTCTCCTCGTCTCGCCTTCCGAGCTTCTCCAGAGCGAGCGCCAGATTGTAGTGCATCTTTGCGTTGCTCGGTTCGAGCTCTAAAGCTTCCTTGTAGGCCGCCAGGGCGCCTTGCGCGTCGCCCTTGAGCAGAAGATCGTTGCCTTTAGCGACCAGTAGCTGGGCAGTCCGTTCCCGCTCGCTCCACCGTTCCGCCTCCTGGAAAGCGCGCAGTTCTTCTTCTGCGCGCCGCAACTCGCCCTTCTTTTTGAAGATGAGGCCCAACTGGTAGGGAACTTCGGCGGCGTGGGGATTCAGTTTTTTAGCCGCCTCTAGTTGTTCGATCGCTTCGTCAACATTCCCAGCGCGAGCCAGCACGTACCCCAGGTTGTACCGCGCATCAAAGCTATCCGGCTTCAGCTCTGCCGCCTGGCGGAACTCCTCGGCTGCCTTGGTGAGTTCTCCAAGTCTTCGGTAAGCCTGGCCCGTCACCAAGTATCCTTCGTAATCCTTGGGTACCCGGCGGGTATACTCCTGGAGGTAGGGAAGTGCTGCGGCATTGTCGCCGATTTCAATCAGCGCCTTGGCGAGCGAAAGTCGAGCTGCATTGTCCTCTGGGTCGAGCCGGAGAACCTCTTCGTATTCGGCCTTGGCTTCCTTGTACCGGATGTTTTTCGCGTACACGGTAGCCAGACTGTAATGTGCCTCAGCAGACTTTGGATTCGAGGTGACCAGCCTGCGGAGCAAATCGATAGCCTCGTCGGTATCTCCGTTTTGATAATAAGCCAGACCTAGGGCTAGTCGCATTTGATAGGCCAGTTCTTGAGGCAGATCCCAAGCCAGAGCCTGCCGCAGATAAAATATCTCCGCAGGATATTTCTTTTGTGTGTGTAGAACCATCGCCAGATTGGACGCCGCACGAGCATCATGAGGACTGAGTCGGAGCACCGCCTTGAATTCATCGGCCGAAGCGTCTAACCTCCCCAATTCCTCCAGCACAAGTCCGAGAGCGTTATGGGCCGGGGGAAAGTCCGGCTTTTGTTGAATAACCAAACGAAATTCGTCTGCGGCGCGTTCCCGCTCGGACCTCCGAACGAGCGCCAGGGCCAGATTGTAACGGGCTTCCCAGAATTTCGGGTCCAGGCTCAGAGCGATGCCAAAGGCGGAAATGGCACAGGAAAAGTTCTGCTGCTGCGCGAAGCGGAAACCGATTGAGTTGTATCCCCTGGCTGATGGGAGAAGAGTCGCCTTTCCCAGGAGTTCAGAGAGCTCAGGAATCGCGCGTGCGGACGCCTGGCAACTTTCTGACAACGTAGAGAGCCCAGGAGTAGGAAGGGCTATCGGTTCACGCACCCGTGACAGCCCTTGGTTGAGGGTCGCCCAGGATGCGCAGAGGATAGCGGCAGCACCCGCGAGAAGGCGCAGTGTTAACTTGTGCTCGTTGTGTAGCCTCGAAGCCTGTGGCAAGCTATAGCCTTCTACCCCGCCCGCCTCCGGATCTCCTTCTCCAGCACCGGGCCGGCTCTCCAATACAATTTTAGAGCAAATTGAATTTCCGGCTCCCAGTTTACTGCACTAAAGACACTCCCGGATCAGTTTGATGCGTCCACAAGAAGTACTATCACCCTCCCCCATTACACCGGGCGGAACAAGGCTTTTCTCTTCCAAGCGTCGGCAGCGGCGAGCGCTGCCGGGATCTTGCCGACCCCCGCTAGCGGCACACCTAACGGTGACACGCTTGATGCGTATCAAATTGCCCAAAGGCACCTGATTGTGCGCGATCTCCCTACCCCCGACTTCTTTGAGGGGATGCTCCTCGGCAACGGAGATGTCGGCGTGTGCGCCACCGTCCGTCCCGACGCGTTGGGCCTGCATCTGGGAAAATCCGACTCCTGGGATATCCGCGTCAGTGAAGATCACGACAAATATGTTCTGACCTTTAACGACCTCCTCAAACTGTGGGAGCGGGCCAGCGAAGAAGCGAAGCGGCGGGGAGATCCGGATATGCTCTTTCTCGAAACACGCATCGACTCGTTCCGTGAATACACAGAAAGGGTCGCTTCCTCCTATCGCAAATCCTGGCCCCGCCCCTGGCCTTGCGGAATTCTTTGGATCCACTGGGACTCAAGGTGGGTGCGCCTCGTGCGGCAAGCTCTCGACCCTTCGCACGGCTTACTCTCGATCGAGCTGGAGCATCGAAACCCTGGTGGGTCCTGTCGCGATCTCATGCTCTCCTGCTTTGTGGACCGGGAGACGGGACTGCTTACCGTCTCGACTGACGGCCCGGCGCCCTTCCCAACCGTTGCCTACTATCCGAATCTCGACGACGAGGACCAACTTCCTCCACCCGAAATCGACGCCAGCGTTCAGCCCGGAGCTCCCAACACCTTTGCACAATTCTCGTGCTACCAACTTTTCCCTGCGAACGCCCCGACGGAACAAGTGCCCAACCCGCCACGTTCCGAGAAAGATCGCAATTTTGTCTTGTACGGTCGCTTAGCCGGCACCTGGGCAGTCGAGGGGCTCGGTGAGAGCCAGGACCAACTCAGGCGCCGTGGTGTCGGTTCGAAAGATACTTACACGTCCTATGAGGGACGGCCGGGTGTCTTCTTCCGGAACACAAGAGAACAACCGTTTCGCCTGGACCTAATGATTCTTACCCCCCGCGATCACGCCGATAATGTCCATGAAGTTGAACGACGGGTGGCCAAGCTGTCTGGCATCCCGGTCGCGCAGATAATGAAGAAGTCCGCCAAGAATTGGCAACAATTTTGGTCGCGCTCAGCCGTGGAGTTCGAAGACAAGGAACTCGAAAAAATCTGGTATCACAACCAATACTTCCTGGCCTGCTGCTTGCGCGAAGGCAAGGTCGCACCGGGGTTATTCGGAAACTGGACCAGCGGGAAGATCGGAACCGCCTGGCACGGCGACTACCACATGAACTACAACACGCAGCAAGTTTTCTGGGGAGTCTTTTCGAGTAACCACGCGGAGCAGCACATGCCCTACGTCGAACTCTGTGAGAATCTTCTGCCGATGTCCGAAGCCTATGCCAGAGACAAATTCGGTCTCCCGGGCGCGTACTTTCCCCATTCGGCGTATCCTATCCCGAGCCAGGTCGTTCCTTATCCAGCACCGCCGTGGGGATATCAAATCAGTGAGACACCCTGGACCGTCCAGAGCTTGTGGTGGCATTACCTCTATACACGGGACCTGGATATACTGCGCAGGGTCTACCCGCTGCTTCGCGCGGCGGCCCGGTTCGTCGTTGCTTACGTCAAGAATGGCAAGGATGGAAAATATCACATTATTCCCACGGTTTCGTCCGAGAACTGGGGCTTCACGGTAGACTACCGCCTGAACAAGGATTGCATCCTGGATCTCGCCCTGACGGCATTCTTGCTGGATGCCGTCGTCGAAGCCTCGAAGACCCTTCAGGTGGATGCCCGCGAGCGCGTGCGCTGGGCCGAAGTTCGCGCGAACCTCGCTCCGTATCCTAAGGCAGCGGGTCAGTATGGGGAAGTGTGGGTCGATGTTGTGGACGCTCCCGCCGAGCACGTATACAACGTTCCCTTGACGCTCGCGCCGGTATTTCCAGGCGAGCAAGTGGGGATTGGCCTGCGCGAGGAACAGCTCGAGATCGCCAGGCATAGCGCCGCCGGGGTACGACTTGAAGGAGGTAACGACCTCGTCTACCTGCCATTGATTCTCGCGCGTCTGGGAACGCTCGACCTCAAGTGGTTCAAAAACGAAATCCGGTACTGTTTGCTACCGGGGGGATGGGCCGGTGACCGCGTCCGGCAAGTGGGCGGGCGGTACAAGGACTCGACCGATTTCGACTTC
>QHZM01000477.1:2446-3735 GCA_003224665.1 Acidobacteriota bacterium | reverse complement strand
ATTCCATCACGCGCTCTCCGGGCGCAGCGTCTACATGCGGTACTTCCAGGCCCTGGGACTGAGTCAGCGCATCGCGCACGAGCGGCTGACGCGCATTTGCTTTATCGACTACGACCGTGAGATGGCACTGGTCGCCGAGCGCAAGGATTCGGGCGCAGGAGCAGACCAAATCGTTGCAGTAGCGCGGCTGAGCAAGCTGCGCGGCACGAACGAGGCTGAGCTGGCCATGTTGGTTGCTGACCAGTTTCAGCGCTTTGGCTTAGGGACCGAGTTGCTGGGGCGCCTGCTTCAAGTTGGCCGCGATGAAAAGCTCCAGCGCATCGTCGCCGAAATCCTCCCGGAGAATGTGGACATGCAGCGGCTTTGCCAGCGGTTTGGGTTCGAGCTGCAGAGCAGCATCGGTGACCCCACGGTGAGGGCCACGATTGGCTTGTGATGGGCGCCGCGGTCCTTCAGGCTCTGTGCCGCCGCGCCGAGTCGAGTTGTGCATCAGCTTCGGCCGTGAGTCTGTGTCTCTGCGCGAGAGAGGCCGCTGAATGGGCACGGGTTGGGGCGAGTTTGGCCGGAGAGGTCGGGCAGTCAGTTCGTAGGGCGAGTGAAAAAAGGGGCGCAGACTTTCTGGAGCATTACTTCCTGGTCTTCCCGGAGAAAAATGATGTCGAGGCGCGCGCCCTCTTTGAAGAGTGAGCGAAACAGCCCGCTGATTGTTTGGACCAGGGCCGTGTCATGCCCGCCGGGTGACACCAGGCACAGCGCAACCTCGTGGGCAGGCGAGTCTCCTTGCTTGATCCTGGCGAGGTACGCCCTCAACACTTGCGAGTGGCCGGGGAAAAGCCTTGCCAGCGAGTCCTTCAGAGCGCGTTCCGGAGGGCCGTCCTGGTCGCCCAGGAATTGAATCTTGCGGGAAGTGGACTGCTCGGGCCCGCCGACCGCGCGCGTTTTGGCGACTCCTGCGACTTCTTCCGGAGAAAAGCCCCGCTTTTTCCGCCAATGCATCCGCACCGCGTATGCTTTTTCAAACTCGGGAACGATGACCTCAGCGGATATCTCTTTGAAGGGCTTTTGAGGACGTTTGGCGAGAGCAAGCCGGTAGAGCTCCGCCGGGCTCGCACTCGGGGCATAGACAATCGGGTGCTGCGGGTCTTTTTCTAAGCCGCGGTCTCGAGATGTGGTGAACGTCACGCTGCTGTCGTCCTGATAAAGAGATATCAGGTTCAGCCACACCCCCGCCTTCTCATGCTCGTAGACGACTGCGTAAAGCGACTCCTCCTCCCGTAAGAGGAACCGGA
>QHZM01000477.1:0-2392 GCA_003224665.1 Acidobacteriota bacterium | reverse complement strand
GCCGGCATCCGTAAGAGCCCAGCGCGTCGAAAAGCGAAGGAGGAAAGTCAACAGCCAGCGGCGAAAGACGAGCAGGAGCCCGACCAACGCGATCGCCCCGGCGAGATATGTCAACAGAGAGGTTTGCGGCAGCTTTTCCTTCCCCTCCGCGAGCCCCGCGACGCCAACAACAGCGAAGATACCACAATCGCCGTTTCGAATTGCGGTTCGCGGCCGCGCGTGGGCGTTGCCTTGAATGCGTGAGAGTCCTTGGTGAAGACTGGATGTGGTTGAAGAAAAGTCGAGAAGGCGGGTGGAGCCGGCGAAGGGAATGGAACCCCGGCCTACGGTTTACGAATCATCTCCCATCAATTTTTAAAAGTTGTCGTTGGAAGGCAGAAAACCCCACAGCCCATTCTGTTCCACGCGCTGGATGGGCATTGACCCTCACCCAAGGAGCCCCCACGCGTTCTTGTGGATGGCTGTAGGCCCTGACGGCGAGCACGTCTACTACCGCGAGTATTGGCCCTCTAAGGCATACGATAAGCCCGGGGGGCAATGATTTACTTGACGCATGTGCGCCTGGGCAGCATTCTGGGTCAGAAGGTGAAAATGATTCGTCATGGTTCAGTTTCCGGAGACTTCACAGCGGGCATGCGTCCGGCCGACGAGCCATTTTGGTGATCGGTCGAATCTTCCTAGACGAGAGCGTGGCTTGTCAGCCCGACGTCTCTGCTGGATGGGTGGCTGAGCATCAGGCCAGCGGCTCGCCCCGTCGTGGTCGTCTCAAGAGCTCACGTACTGTCAGGTTCAAAAGACTCAGGATTAGGCTACCAAAGAAGGCAGGCCAGAATCCCCGCACCTCAAAACCGGGCACAAGCAACGCCGCGAACTTCAGCATCAGAGCATTGATGACGAACCAGAAGAGGCCAAAGGTGAGGATAATCAAGGGAAATGTCACAATCTTGAGGAGCAGACCCAGTGTGCCGTTGACGAACCCGATGATCACGGCAGCGATGAGTGCCGCGCCGAAGCCTTTCACGAAAAATCCCGGAATAAAGCGCGCAACGAACAGCAAGCACAATGCACTCAAAACCCAATGCGCCAGTAACTTGGCCACGAAGTCCTCCTCGGACCAAGAACCTTACTCATTTTTCTGACTTCTCTGCTCTTGCCTGCTGCTGCCGATCTTACTTCGTCCACTCTGCACATGGCGTCTCGACACATGTGCGTAAAGCCAGCCGCACCCAACAGTACCACGGGTACTCAAGACTTGTCCCCGCCCGAGAAAGCGGATCGGGTTTTGAATCATCTGCCGAGCTTCATACTAGGTCAGTCCCGGAGGGAGCTCGCAAATTCCCACTCGACTCCACAACTGCTCAAGCTCCGATGCCGGGCAGCTTCCCTCCGACAAAAATCCTCGGAGCTGCAACAACCGCGTCAATCAGGACGGGCCTCCGTGGGAGCAAATAAAGATAGTCTGGCATTGACTCATTGAAGGAGAAAGAAAGACGAATGGCCCAATTTTCACTGGCCACGGACGACGGAGAGCTTCATAACAGCTTGATAACCAGTCCCAGGCTGACGACCAGGCTATTTTGCGGGGGCACCTTAAAGAACCCCGCAATACAGTTGGCACTCGGCCCCGGGCAGGTGCCGCCCGTCCCGGCCGCTTGCGGGAGCTCTCCGCCGGTGGAGAGAAAATCGCGGGCGTCGAAGCTCAATCCCCAACGCCTCCACGCCGTGATTTTCACGCCCATTCCGAGGTTGGCGGTCGGGGCGGATGTGCCGGCAATGGGATAGGAGGTCGTGGACGTCGAGGTAATCCAATCGAAGCTGCGCGCGGCGTAGCGGGTAAGACCCACGCCGGGGCTCAAGTAAAACGTTGCGCGCGGCAGCCGGATGAGGTTGAAATCGGCGTTGCCATAGAAACTGTTGAGGTTTAAAGAGCGCAACTCGGCAGTCCCCTGGGGAAGTGTTGTGGTGAGGGTTCGCACTTGGTTGCTGTACAGGTACCCCACGCTGAAACTCAGAACTTTGAAAAACCCGAAGTTCAAACGCGCCCCGTAATTTCCCCGGTTAATGGAGCGATAGGCCGCGCCGAGGTTCTGCCCCGCGATCCCTCCCGAATAAAGTTCGAGATCGGCGTCGAACGCCGTGCGCACCAATGCCTTAGCCGGGTTCCACGCGGCCGGGTCGGCTGCGGAGAGCGGGCACGAGGCGGCCAAGCCCAGAACAAATATAACCCCTGCCACAAAAGTTTTCAGCAAGCACGCACCTCAATTTTCGAGATTTTGAAACCGTCTTGCGAACTGCTTCAAACAGTTTAACCGATGAATACGGGCCCGTCAACGCGAAGAACTGGGTCCTTACCTTCCTCCGAAGCGCGGGAGCGTAGAAATTGTTTCCAGGG
>QHZM01000476.1 GCA_003224665.1 Acidobacteriota bacterium | reverse complement strand
TCAGGAAAACTGGCCGGGACCCTATCGAGCAGTCGAAATCATGCGGGCAAAAACCCGGCCCGGCAGTGCAGCAGAAGGGGGAAAACATAATGACTGAGAATCTGAACCAGAAAATTGGCAGGCGCAAATTCATCGGCACCGCAGCCACGGCGGGCCTGATGATCATCAAGCCGGAGCTGGTGCGCGGCACCTCGGCAAACTCCGCAGTCCGGGTGGGGCTCCTGGGATGCGGCGGGCGCGGCAACGCCGATGCGACTGACCTCGTCAACACGGACTCGGCGCGGGTCGTGGCTCTCGCTGACCTCTTCGAGGACCAGCTCCAGGCGGCCAAGAAGCACTTCGACGAGCTGGGGCAGTCGAAAGGGCACCCGGGCGTTGACGCTTCGCAAATGTTCAAAGGCCCGAAGGCCTACCAGCAAATCGCCGCGTCGAAAGAAGTCGACGCGATCGTCGTCGCGACGCCGCCGTATTTTCATCCTTCGCATCTTGAAGCCGTCGTCGCCGCCGGCAAGCACGTTTACTGCGAAAAGCCTGTGGCGGTGGACGTCCACGGCGCCAAGCAGGTCATCGGAATCGGAAAGAAGGCGGAGGGCAAGATCAGCCTGGACGTAGGATTCCAGATCCGCAACGCCCCTCCTTTTGTCGAACTGACGCAGCGCATCCATGGCGGCGCGCTCGGGAAAATCGCTTGCTGTCAGGCCTACTACTACACGAGCGCGATCGACCGCCCCGCCTGGCCGGATGCTTCGCCCGTCGAGCGCCGGATTCGCAACTGGGTATATGACCGCGTGCTCTCGGGCGACATCCTGGTGGAGCAGAACATCCACGTGATGGACGTCTGCAACTGGGTCCTCCAGGGGCACCCGCTGAAGGCGACGGCCACCGGCGGCCGCAAGGTCCGCATCGACAGCGGCGACTGCTGGGACCACTTCGAGGTGCTGTTTACCTACCCCGACGACGTGCACGTCAGCCTGAATTCCACCCAGTTTGACAAAGGCTGGTGGGACGTGTGCGAGCGCTTCTTCGGCAGCAAAGGTGTTTCCGAGGCGCACTACGACCACCCCGTCCGCATCACCGGCGATGAACCCTGGGAATGGGACGCGGGCGGCGGCCAGACGCAGGAGAAACCCGGGCAATTCTCGACCACCGGCGTCTTCAAAGGCGCCCTCGACCAGGCCGACCCGGAGAAGAAGAAGGCTTTCGCCGAAAGCATCTTGAGCGGGAAATTCCACAACCAGGCCGCTCAAGGGGCCGAGTCCGCGCTCAGTGCCATGATGGGACGGAGGGCGGCCTACACGGAGCGCGAAGTTACCTGGGAAGAGCTGTTGCGCTCGGACGAAGCTTGGGACGCCCGAATCGACCTCGACAAGCTGGCCTAAAGCCGTTGCAAGCCGCGGAGCGGCGGTGACCCCCCGCTGCCAAATTCGACCGAGAGGTTTTTTATGAAGAACCAGTCGTCTCGTCGTGAGTTCCTGAAGGCCTCGCTTGCGGCCACCTGCGCGGCCGGAGTTGCCAAGGACGCCGCTCGCGCCGCCTTCGCCTCGCCCGCAGCCGGAGTCCCTGCCGGCGCCGCGGTGCCTTCGCCGCTCCCCACCAAAAAGGCGGTCTTGCTCGGTATGCTCCCCAAACAACTGAGTTACAAAGACCGCTTCAAGTTGGCGCGTGACGTCGGCTTTGAGGCGCTCCAGATCTATCCCACCTCGGACCAGCGCGAAGCGGAGGAGATCAAGAAAGCCGCGGAGGACGCGAAGATCCGGATCGATTCCATCATGAACGAGGGCCACTGGGAGTGGCCTCTCTCGTCGAGCGACCCCGCCGTCGTTGATAAAAGTCTCAACGCCATGCGGACCTCGCTGCACAACGCCAAGTTCTGGGGTGCCTACTCGGTCCTGCTCGTGCCCGCGGTCGTCAACCCTCAGACAAGCTACCGCGACGCCTGGACCCGCTCGCAGGAACAAATCAAAAAGTTGGTCCCGCTGGCCGAGGAGCTGGGCGTGGTGATTGCCGTCGAAGAAGTCTGGAACAAGTTCCTCCTGAGCCCGCTCGAGTTTGCGACCTACATTGACCAGTTCAACAGCCCGTGGGTCAAGGCGTGGTTCGACGTCGGCAACGTCGTGCTCTACGGCTACCCGCAGGACTGGATCAGGACGCTCGGGAAGCGAATCGTCGAATTGCACCTCAAGGACTTCAAGCGATACGAGAACAAGTACGAGTGGGTGAACTTGGGCGACGGCGACATTGATTGGGCGGAAATCCGCAAGGCGCTTGCCGAAATCGGCTATTCGGGCGCCGCAACCACGGAGCTCGAAAGCGGTGACGAAGCCTACCTGCGCGACGTCAGCAAGCGGGTGGACCGCCTGGTCCTTGGCGTTTAGCGAGTCCTCCGGTGCGCGGCGGGGAAACCGGCTTTCACCGGTCAAGAATAGAAATACGGTCGAACGCCTATCCGAAGTCTTTCCAGGGACACTCTTCCTACCACCCATCACGCCCCCTCGCTCCCCAGGCTCGCCATTCACGTTTCCAATTCGGAAAGGAGTCCGCGCAAATTCTGCTCGTGGAGCTTGCGCTGCGGATGAAGAGTCGGTTGTAATAGTCGGGATGGAGGCAAAGCGCGAGGCAGCCACGGAAATCGTGCGCAAGTTGCGCGCCCAGGGATTTCAGGCGTACCTGGTGGGCGGGTGCGTGCGGGACCTCGTCATGGGCCGCGAGCCCAAGGACTACGACGTGGCGACTGACGCGACGCCGGACGAAGTCCTGAAGCTCTTCCCGGACAGCCTGACCGTGGGAGCGCAGTTCGGCGTGGTCATCGTCCGCCGCGAGTCCGGCAATGTCGAAGTGGCGACGTTCCGCAGCGATGGCCGCTACACCGACGGCCGCCACCCGAGCGAAGTCCGGTACGCCAAGACGCCCAAAGAGGACGTCCAGCGCCGCGACTTCACCATCAACGGCCTGCTTTACGACCCGCTCGAAGACCAGGTGCTCGATTACGTGGGCGGCCAAGGCGATATCCGGGAACGGCGCATCCGGACCATCGGCGATCCGGCCCAGCGTTTCAGCGAAGACCGCCTGCGGATGCTGCGCGCCGTGCGCTTTGCGGCACGCTTCGGCTTCTCGCTCGATCCCGCGGCGCGAGACGCCATCCGCGCGCTCGCCCCGGATATCCGCGACGTGAGCGCGGAACGCGCGCGGGACGAAATCCTGAAAATCCTGACGGAGGGCCAGGCTCGCCGCGGCTTCGAGCTCCTGGAGGAGACCGGCCTGCTCGAGGAAGTGCTGCCCGAGATCAAGGCGATGCAGAGCGTCCAGCAACCTCCGGAGTTCCATCCCGAAGGCGACGTGTGGACTCACACGATGATGATGCTCGAGGGCCTGAAGTCCCCCACGCCCACGCTGGCGCTGGGCGCGCTGCTGCATGACGTGGGAAAGCCGCCCACTTTCTCCGTCCGCGAGCGCATCCGGTTCGACAACCACGTCGAGGTCGGCGCCA
>QHZM01000475.1 GCA_003224665.1 Acidobacteriota bacterium | reverse complement strand
GGCGGCCGGCAATGCGCGGTCGGAAGAAAGGATTAACGCCGCGGCGAGAAGGGCCTTACGGGCATCCGGTTTTCGAAGGAGAAATCCTGCCAAATTGCGTTACTCTGAAGGTTGATTACCTGCCCGAACCCCTGAATTCTAACACGCCCCCCTGCGCCAGGTTTCGCGCTATATGCCAAGGCGGTCCGCGGCGGCAAGCTGCCCGAAGGAATAGCGGTCTGATGGCTGCATTTAAACCCCGGGAAAAACCCGTGGCCTGTGCGTGACGGCATAAGCTGCGCTTCCCCGGGGGTGCTCGGCCTCAGTCGCAGAATTTTTGCGCGATGGGATAGCGCCGGCCTATCCCGAAGGCCTTGGCCGTTACCTTGAGCGTAGGCGGTGCCTGCTGGCGTTTGTATTCGGCGCGGTTGACGCGGCAGATGGTCTCGCGCACCAGGGAGGGATCGAGACGGTACCTCTCAGTGATTTCCCGCGCGGACAAGTTTTCCTCGATATAGGCTTTCAGGATCGTGTCCAAGATGTCGTAGGGCGGGAGCGTGTCCTGGTCGGTCTGGTCGGGACGGAGCTCGGCCGAAGGCGCCTTCTCCAGGCACGCCTGTGGAATTCGTTCGCCGGCGCGGTTCACGTACCGCGCCAGTTTATACACCATGGTCTTCGGAACGTCTGCGATGACGGCGAGCCCTCCGGCCATGTCGCCGTAAAGCGTGCAGTAGCCTACCGCAAGCTCGGACTTGTTCCCGGTGCTGAGCACGAGGGCCGCGAACTTGTTCGAGAGCCCCATGAGGACCGTGCCACGGATCCGCGCCTGGATATTTTCCTCCGTCACGTCGCGGGGGGCACTTCCAAATACGGGGTCGAGAGTGGTGAGGTAAGTTTCGAAAATTGGGCTGATGGGAATCACCCGGAAGTCAATGCCGAGATTCCGGGCCAGGGCCTGGGCGTCCCGGATGCTACCCGGGGAAGAATAGGGGCCCGGCATACCGACCCCGGTCATATTCTCGGGCCCGAGGGCGTCGGCAGCGATCGTCGCCACCAGCGAAGAGTCAATTCCCCCGCTCAGCCCCACAATCACTTTCTTGAAGCCGCATTTGGTGACGTAGTCGCGCGTCCCGAGTAAGAGGGCCCGATAGACTTCTTCAACTTCCGATTCAGGGCCGGGATGGATCTCCCAGGAAAGGCCGGTTGTGTCGAAGACCACCAGGTCTTCTTCAAAAGACTTGGCGCGCGCCGCGAGCTCGCCCCGTTCGTTGAACGCCATGCTCGAGCCGTCAAAGACTAATTGGTCGTTCCCGCCCACCTGGTTGACGTATACCACCGGAACGCCCCGTGCCGTGGCGATCGCCTTGAGCATGTCGTGGCGTAACTGGATTTTATCCGTGTTATAAGGCGAGGAAGCGATATTCAGCAGCAGGTTCGCCCCGCCGCGGACGGTCTCCTCCACGGGGTCGCGGGCGTAGAGCGGCTTTTTCCAGAAATGCTTGTCGTTCCAGGCGTCCTCGCAGATGGTGACGCCGAGCCGGTATCCCGCAAGCTCGTATACGGCCTGAGCGTTCCCGGGCTCGAAGTAGCGCGACTCGTCGAAGACGTCGTAAAAGGGCAGCAGAATTTTCACATAGTCCAGCACCACCGTGCCGCGGTGAAGAAGCGCCGCTGCGTCCACGGCGGGCTTTCCCTGCTTGGCGCGGGAGCTGCGCACGTAGCCGACCAGCGCCGGAACATCGGGCAGAAGTCCGGCCAGGCGCTCGAGTTCGGACTCACACCGATTCACGAACTCGGGCTTCTCCATCAAGTCCCGGGGCGGGTAGCCACACAGGGCCAGTTCCGGGAAGACGACCAGATCGGCGCCGCGCTCCTGCGCGCATCGGGCGTAGTGCAGGATGCGTTCCACGTTCCCGGCAAAGTCGCCTACAGTCGTATTGATCTGAGCCAGAGCAATCTTCACGGGTTTCCCGAGCGGGCGGCCGCCTGTCGTCCTGACTCCCTTCTCCGCTATAATTACATAGGACGCCAAAAGTATAAAGCGGGCCGCTGCCAGAGACCCCTATGGGATCTCGACCTGCTTCTTCGGGGTTAACCTTTGAGCGACGACGATCCTCGCCAACGGGCCTCGCAACTCTTCCTCGAAGCCTATCGCCAGCAGATGAACGGCGAGCTCGAGAAGGCGGTCGAGCTCTACCAGAAGTCCATTGAGATTTTTCCTACCGCAGAGGCGCACACCTTCCTCGGCTGGACCTATAGCTTCACGGGCAACTACGACAGGGCCATTGCGGAGTGCCGCCGCGCCATCGAAGTACTGCAACCTCGGACGCATCTGGGAACTGAAACACGACATCCCGCGGGCCCTCCGCGCCTACCAAAAAGCCCTTGAAATGAAGCCGAGCCATCCCGCGGCTCGGGCCGCAATCCACAGGCTTAAGGCGCGGTTCAATTGAATTCTTCTTGGGCCTATGCTGCAAACAAAGAGCGCGGCCCGCGACGGCCGTCCCCGCAGCTTTTCGACGCGCAAGCCGCGTCAGGATTGAGGCTTGCGGGCGACGAGCGACGCAAGGCCGCGGTTCATCCAGGTCTCGCGGTAAAGAATAACGTTCCAGTCTCCGAATGCGCGCAGCAGCTCTGCGGGTTCCAGCAGGTGCGTCGGGTTCCGCGGTCCCGTTGCGAACCTGAGCTGGTCGAGAGTGTAAGTCTCATAAAGAAGCAGCCCGCCGGGGCGCAGCGCCTGCCGGATCTGGCCGTAAATTTTTGGGTCGCGGTAATAAAAGCCGAGGATGACGTCGAAGGCCGCCGGAGGTAACGCGAAATTTCCTAGGTCAGCCTGCACCCAGGAAATGCTCCGGTCTTTTCGGGAGGCGAATTCCCTGCCCCGTGCGAGACCTTGCCAGGAACTATCCACGCCCACGACTCGGAGGCCGCGCTCAGCAAGGTAAATCCCGTGCCGGCCGGCACCGCAGGCGATGTCCAGGGCCAGGCCACCGGACGGCAAGAGTCTGGCAAACTCCGCGAGGAGGCTCGCCGGCTCTAAGGTATCAGCCTGGTACTTGTCCTTTTCGTCCCACGAGCCGGACATCGGGGACCCTAAGCCTGTAAGGAAGGGAAAATGGAGGGCGATCAAAAACAACCCCCGCGTTGCGCCGAAACGTCCCGGCGGCACGCGGGGAGAACTCGAGACCCACGAAGTGTGTTAGACGCTGAACGAACTACCGCAGCCGCAGGTTGACTTCACGTTGGGATTTTCGAACTTGAACCCCGAGCCTTCCAGACTCTCGACGTAGTCGATCTTCGTCCCGTTCAGGTACATGAGCGAGGCGTGGTCAACGAAAACTTTCAGGCCGTCGAAGTCGAACACCTTGTCAATGCCGTTGGTGTCGTTCTCGAAGTTCATCTGATACGAGAACCCGGAGCAGCCTCCGCCCACCACACCGACACGCAGGGCGCGGGGTTGCGGGTCCTGCTGGGCAATTATCTCCTTAACCTTGGCAATGGCTGTAGGCGTGATCTCAAGTCCCATCGGCGACTCCTTCTACGACTCATTTCCTCTAGTTATTATACACTGAACGCAACCCCAAAATTACCAAAAATTCAACCTCGGAATCAAGGCCGACCGCGCCAGACCCTCCGCGGCCGCACCGGGAGGATTTACATGGTGGAGTGATAATCCTTCGAGACCGGGGCGCGCAGCCTTCCGAAATCTCCCGTTCTTACAGCGAGTTAACAGCAGACCGCTTTGGCAATCTTGTTGCACGCGTTGAATTCATGTTTGGAGGACAAAGTGACTGGCCTAGGAAATTTCTGGCATCTCTGGGGTCTGGAACGGCATCATAACGCGGTGAAGGAAATTTCAGCGACAACCCCGGTGGCACCGTCTTTCAAGGAAAACCTTTCAAGGTGTTTACCTTCAGCAACACCGCTTTTACGGGCGTGACTGATTTGAAGTCGCTCAGCGCGCAATTCCCGCAGTCCGGCCTCGCCGTAAAAGGGCTGCTCCTTTACGACCAGCAGGCCGTGACGGTGAACGCGATATCGGGGACGCCCCCGGCGGCCGTGATGGAGGCCGTTGACGTCCAGCAGCTCGAGTAACGGATGATGGTACTCAAATCAACCCTGACGCGAGCTGGCAGAACTACCACGCTCGTAATAGCCGCGGGGTTCTTCTTCCCTGCACTGCTCTGCGGCCAGACAGTCGTCCGCGAGGCCGTGTCGAGCCTTCCGGATGATACCCACCAGCTCGCTTACACCGACCTCGCCGAACTCCGGGCTTCGTCGAACTATCTGAAGACTCGGCAGCGGCTTCTCACACCACAGCTCCGCAGTTTCCAGGAGTTCCTGACCTCGATGGGGATGGACCCTGAAAAAGACGTCGAGGCGGTGGTGTTCGGCTGGCGCGGTTCGCCTGCGGACACCGGGAATTTTTTCGGCCTGGCCGAAGGGCGGTTCCAGCCAGAACAGGCGCGGCAGTATTTTGCCCGTGCCCAGTTGCCCACGCGCCAGTATGCCGGGCAAGACCTCTACGCTTTTGGCTCGGGGCAAGACCCGGTTGACCTGTTTTTCACTTTTCTCAGCCCCTCCCTGGCAGCGTTTGGCCGGTTGAGCGACTTGCGAGCCGTGCTCGACGGCCGGGCGGGACAGCGGCTGACGCTCGAGTCGAATCCCAGTATGGTGAACTGGGAAGCAGAACTCGAAGGAACGGCCCCGCAGTGGGGCGTGCTGACCGGCAAGGGGGCCGCGAATATGGCGGCGCCGTGGCTGACCGGCGGCGGCTCGAAATTGCCAGTAGACCCAAGCGTGGCCCTCGCCCCTGTCATGGCGGTTCTCTACCGGATGGAGTGGTCGAGCGGTTTTTCTACGCACCTTTCGATCATCTGCCAGA
>QHZM01000483.1 GCA_003224665.1 Acidobacteriota bacterium | reverse complement strand
CAAGACCACCAAAGAAGTCGCCGCCCTTCTCGGCATAAGCTTCAAGACTGCCGAGTCTCACCGAACCCGCATCATGGAGAAACTTGACATCCATGAGACCGCCGGTCTAGTCCGGTATGCGATCCGGCGCGGCCTGGTCCAGCCCTAAAATCCGTTGATTTCTTGGGGCGTAATCCCTTCTCTCATCAGGTATTTGCCTCAGCAAAAAGCGTGGATTCCCCGTATTGCGCATTCCACTCCTACTGTCTATCCTATGCACGTTTGAAAAGTTGGCATGGAGCGTTCCAAATGATTTCTGCGTGGGGCCGCAAGAGATTTATTCCAATTTTCGTCGCGAAAGATTTTGCATCGAAGCTCCGCGTTGTGCCAAAACGGTCGCCACGCGAACACTTTTCTGCAATTGATCTTGGCCCAGCAGCGAGGAAATTTTCTGCGCCGCTTTCAAGCCCAGGCCAGGAGAAACAACAGACGTTAACGCTCACGGCGTGAGGATTCTCAATGGGCTGTCTCACTACTTCCATTCCAAGCGGCCTAGAGTCTGAATCGGCTCTCAATGGCGACAAATTTGCCAATCTCGTGCGGCTCCCCGCACCGTCGCGCGGGGCCGCCGCGCCTCCAGAGCAGGAGTTCGTGAACGGTCAAGAGGATGCATTTATCGCCGTCAGCCCAGCAATGCAGGAAATCCGCCACCAGGTGCTCCAGATCGCCAACATCGATATTCCGGTCCTGTTGCTGGGAGAAACCGGGACGGGTAAAGAAGTCGTCGCGCGGCTCATTCACAGGTCTTCGTGCCGGGCGCACCGGACTTTCATGAAAGTGAACTGCGCCGCGCTCCCTGCGGAATTACTCGAGAGCGAACTCTTCGGTCACGAAGCGGGCGCCTTCACGGGTGCATCCCGATCGAAACCTGGAAAATTCGAAATCTGCCACAAGGGGACCATCCTTCTTGACGAAATCGCGGAAATGCCCATTAGCCCGCAGGCGAAGCTCCTGCACGTCCTTCAGGACGGCGAACTCTCGCGACTCGGCAGCCCTTCCACCACGAAAGTTGACGTCAGGATCCTCGCCGCGACGAACGTGGACGTTCCCACGGCGATTGCAGGTAGAAAATTCCGCCAGGATCTCTATTACCGGCTGAACGCCTTCCCGATCTACTTGCCTCCGTTGCGCGAGCACAGGGAGGATATCCCTGCCCTTCTCAATCACTTCATGGTGTATTGGGCTAAGCGGTTTGGCCGTGCTGAACTGGCGCTCTCCCCTGCCCTCGGGTTCCTCGGAAATGGAAACGGGAACCCCAGCCACATATACGCCAAGCCCGATAGCGGTGGGGTCATTCTGAGCGACCTCAAGTCCCATGTCCGCAGCTTGAAGAAGGAGGCCGAGAGAAAGGCGATTCTGCGCGCGCTTGAGTTGACCAACGGGAGCAGGAAAGAAGCAGCGAAAATTTTGAATATCAGCTTGAGAGCGCTTCAGTACAAGATTCGGGATTGCGGCATCGACGAGCGGGGACGCAAGGAGCCGGCGATTGTCGTGATCGAGGATTGAACACCGTGTCCGCGCTCTTGCCCGCACCACTCTCGGGAATTCTCGGAACGGTCGGTGGTGACTCTGCCTACGCGGGGCGCCAGCCGGCAGGTCGCAACCGCAGGCACAGGAGGGGATAAATGAAAACCCTACAGGACCTTCATTCTATCGACGGAAAAATATTTGAGACCCGCAAGGGCACTTGGCGGGCACGGGTTGCAGACCTCATCGATCCGGCCGGCACCGACCGCGCCTGCTATGCTGCGGAGTTCAGACTGGTCGAAGAGGCCGCCCCTGCGCGCAACCTGAGCGTCTGGGTCCTGGACCCCGACCCTCAGTTTGACTGGGACAGCTACTTCTCCAAGATATTCGACTGCGTGGAAGAGTGGCTCGAGACCGAATCACCCGACTCCGTGCTTTCCTTCCGAATTTCAGGCGGATCTGTCCTCTGACTAACAATGAGGGTTGCGCAAAATCGGCATAAGTTATTGGAAATGAGGGTGGTAGCGTACGCTTCAAACTCGGCCCCGCAGAAGTGTTGTTCCTGGATCACCCCGACTATGTCAAGGAAGTTCTGCGAAGTCGCGAGTGGAATTTTGTGAAGGGCCTGGGGGTGAGGAAGATGAAGCGGCTGGTGGGTGACGGGTTGCTGACCAGTGAACGACATCTTCATCGCCGGCAGCGCCTGCTCGCGCAGCCGGCATTTCATGCTCAGCGCATCGAGAAGTACGCGGAAACCATGGCGGAATACGGCCGACGAGCGCGCGAGCGGTGGCGCGAAGGGGAAACATTGACATTGCCCAGGAAATGGGCGGGTAACGATGGCCATCGTGGCCAAGCCGTTCTTCGGTGCCGACGTGGAGTCAGAGGCGAAGGGGATTGGCACCGCACATCACCGTCGTGATGCAGACGTTTCGGGCCTCCGGAGGCCCCTTCAGCGAATTCCAGAAGGGGCTACCACTGCCACGGTCAAGGCAATTCGAGAGGGCGCGGGCGCAGTTGGTTGGGACCGTTAACCGAATCGTTCAGAAGCGCCGCGCGAGGCAGGAAGATCGCGGTGACCTCCTCTCCACGCTCCTCTTCGCCCAGGAATCGGAAGGCGGTGGCATGTCCGATGGGTTGGTGCGAGATGAGGTCATGACGTTCTTCTTAGCCGGACATGAAACCACGGCCAACGCCCTCGCCTGGACTTGGTACCTGCTTTCGCAGAACCTCGAGGTGGAAGCGAAGCTCCACGGCGAAATCGATTCCGTACTGGCTGGCAGGCTTCCGAGCGCGGGTGATATTCCCAGGCTGCATTACACTGTAATGGCCTTCAGTGAAGCGATTCGGCTGTAACCACCGGTCTGGATCCTGCGTCGTCAGGCCTTATCCGACCTCAAAGTGGGACGCTACGTGCTGCCGGCCGGTCCTTACGTCGTGGTAAGCTAGTGCGTGCTCCACCGCGATGCGCGTTTCTATCCCGAACCGCTAAAATTCGATCCCGAGTGGTGGACGCCGAAGGCCGTCGCGGCGAGGCCTCAATTTGCCTATTTCCCGTTTGGCAGCGGGGAGCGGCGTACGCTTCCTCTACCTGCCGTCGGATGGCCGACAAGAAATTCGCCATATTGATCTGGGGCAAGGGCGGCAGGTCCGGAGAGTTCCCTAGCAATGGAGGTGCACCAAGGGAGAGCACTATGCCCAGCGCCCGCAGGCGCGCGATCTGCATAGCCTCCATTGCAAGGCCCGCACCCGTTGCCAAATGAAGTCTCACATTCTAGCTCGGGAACGACGATGCGGTGCGCGCACCCACTTCACGAAGACCACATGTTGACTGGGCCGCGCGGGGCGCGGCGTCACCTGTACCAGAATTGTCCTGAAGACCAGTAGACTACAGCGTTTGCTTGGAGCGATAAACGAGGGTTTAGGGTGCTCTAACATTCGAAGTATCCAGAATGGCGGAGGCGGCGCGGTTCCCAGAGCACACGTAGGGGTAAACAATGGATTTTGTCTACCGGCATTTCAAACCCTGGTCCCGGTATTCTAATCGGTATGCCCAACGCCGAGGCAGAAAAGACGGGGCGAAAAACATTCCTCCTCCCGATGCGGAAGAATTCGCCGACTACGAGATGGAGCTGAAGAACCTAGCCGACGAAAACATCCGGCGAATTGGTGCCGCCTGGGCGAGGGAAGATCGAATACTGAAGAAGGACTACTGTCAGTCTCTGTCCGAATTTGAGGTGTCCAAAAGGGATGCCGCGCCGGCAAGAGCTGCGTATGAACAAATCGTCAGCGAACACCGCGAAGCCACGGAAGAAATGGGAAAGCATTACGGGAAGATTCAACTGTCCCCCTTTATCTACACGATTATCATGGCGATCATTATCGTGGGAGAGATTCCGCTGAACGCCGTGGTGTTCCGAATCTTTGGGGAAGCCGAAGTCATGACCTACGTGATTTCCCTGGCCCTTGCTGTCGGGCTTCCTTTTGGCGCCCACGCTCTGGGAATGCTTCTTCGGAAAGAGCCCTTCAAGCAGGGGGTGCTTACTACCGAAAGCATCTTCACGGTATTCACGATGGTGATGCCGCTTTTGGGGATCATGGCAGTAGCGTATGTCCGCCAGAAATACTTCGAATCGCCCACGGTGCAAGCCGCATCGGGGATACGAGCGGATCCTGCCGCAGTGACCCTCGTCTTCGTTATCATCAATCTGCTGATCTTCACCGTGGCTGCTCTGGCTTCTTATCTCACGCACGACCCGGTGATTGACAACTGGAGGAAGAAACTCAGGCTGGCAACCAGGGATTTGCAGATCAGGCAGCGGCGGTTTGCCGAGGTGCAAGAGCGGCAAGGGCGTGTCGTGAGTCGGTTGGAAAGGGCCAAGGCCGAGCGCCAGAACAAGTTTGACGAAAAGAAGCGCGAAGCCGAGGAG
>QHZM01000213.1 GCA_003224665.1 Acidobacteriota bacterium | reverse complement strand
AGGGATGGTCGTGCGCGCCAAGGAGTACATCCGCGCGGGCGACATCTTCCAGGTGGTGCTCTCCCAGCGGCTCACCGTCCCGGTGCGCGTGCCGCCGTTTGAGGTCTATCGCGCCTTGCGGGTGGTCAACCCGTCGCCCTATATGTACTTCCTCGGTCTCGGCGACTGCACGGTCCTGGGGTCTTCGCCCGAAATGCTGGTGAAGGTCACGGGCCGCGACGTCGAATACCGTCCCATCGCCGGCACCCGGCCGCGCGGCAAGACCGAAGAAGAAGACCTCGAGCTCGAACTGGAGCTGAAGACGAACGAAAAGGAATGCGCCGAACACATCATGCTGGTGGACCTCGGGCGGAACGATATCGGACGCGTCTGCGAATTCTCCAGCGTGCGGCCGAAAGAGCTGATGTTCGTCGAACGCTACTCGCACGTGATGCACCTGGTGTCGTCCCTTCAGGGAAAGTTGCGAGCGGACGCGGACAGCTACTCGGCCCTGGCGGCATGCTTCCCCGCGGGCACGCTTTCCGGCGCGCCCAAGGTGCGGGCCATGGAAATCATTGACGAGCTCGAGCCGACGCGCCGGGGCGTCTATGGCGGGTCGGTGCTCTATGTTGACTTCTCGGGCAACCTGAATGCCTGCATCGTTATCCGGACTGTGCTGGTCAAAGACGGGTGCGCCTACCTCCAGGCGGGGGCCGGCATCGTGGCCGACTCCGTCCCCGCGTCCGAATACGAAGAGTCCATGAACAAGGCCAGGGCCATGCTCAAGGCGTTCGAGTTGGCGGAAAAAGGGTTGTAGCGCGCCGGCTTCCGCGAGGACCCGAGGCGGAACCGTCCTGCCTCAGATCTTTTTCTTCTTCCACTCCCCGCGGCGAAACAAAAGAATGGCGGCTACCGCAACCGTCGCCTCCGCGATCGGAATCGAGAGGAACACTCCCTGCGCGCGCATGCCTCCCGGCACAGCCAGCCAGTAAGCGAGCGGAATCTCCCACAGCCAGTAGCAAAACATATTGAGGACCGTGGGCGTCACCGTGTCTCCCGCGCCGTTGAATGCCTGCACCATGACCATGCCGTAGGCGTAACAAACGTTGCCGTAATTGAGCATCCGCAAGCAGGTCGCTCCCAGCGGCACGATGGCCGGGTCGTCGCTGAACAGTCGCACAACGGGTTCCGCAAAGAAGATGAAAAAGAGGCCCACGCCGCCCAGGAACACCATGTTGTAGAGGCCGGCTTTCCAGACCGAGCGCTCCGCGCGCTCCGGCTGCCGGGCCCCGAGGTTCTGGCCGACCAGCGTTGCCGCGGCATTGCTCAGTCCCCACGAGGGCAGGATGATGAAAATGATGATGCGGATAGCAATCGTATAGCTGGCGATCGCCGCGCTGCCGAACATCCCGACGATCCGCATCAGCCCGATCCAGCTTGTGTGCGCAACGAGGAATTGCAGGATGCCGCCCGCCGAAACTCGCAACAGTCGCAACAATACGTCGAGGTTCACGCGGAGATGCGCGGCCCGGATCCTTATCCGGCCTGTCCCCCGGGCGAGGAGAAAGAACTGGTAGAGGACTCCGGCTGAGCGCCCGGTGGTGGTGGCGAGGGCCGCACCCGTCACGCCCAGGCCGCGGAAGGGCCCCAGCCCGAAGATCAGCAACGGGTCGAGCAGGAGATTGATCAGGTTTGACAGCCACAAAACGCGCATGGCGACCGCCGCGTCGCCCGCGCCGCGAAATATGGCGTTATTCAGGAACAGAAGGAGCACCGAAGCACTGCCGCCGAAGACGATTCGCGTATAAGTCGAGCCGAGATTCACCACCACCGAGGACGCTCCCATCAAGTGGAGTAATTCCGGCGCCCACCGCATGCCTGCCAGACCCACGAAGACAGCCACGCCCGCTCCGATCAAAATGGACTGGACGGCCGCCACCGCCGCCCCTTCCCGGTCTTTTTCGCCGGTTCGCCGCGCCACCATCGCCGTTGTGGACGCGCCCAGTCCTACGGCCACGGAAAAAACAAGCGTGAGCATCGATTCCGTCAGGCCGACCGTGGCCACGGCGTTCGACCCGAGGCGCGCCACCCAGAAAACGTCCACGACCGCAAATAAGGATTCCATCGCCATCTCGAGCACCATCGGAACCGCCAGCATGAAGATGGCGCGATTCAAGCTGCCGGTGGTGAAGTCCTGCTGCGATCCGCGGATCGCCTCGCGGACGGAGGCGAGAAGCCCCTGCGGGGCTTGTAAGGCGGGGCTGGTTAACTGACGCAAGTCTCCTTCTGAATCCACTCCGTTCCCTTCTTTCTTTTTCGGCAGGACTTGAGCGAGGAGAAGGCCGGCTTTCGGCCGAGGCCTGCGCGGGACTCAAGAGCGTACAGCACGCGCGCGGCCGGATGCGAAAAGACCGGGCCCGAGCCCCAAGAAGCGAAAGGCCCAATTCACGCGGCGTGATATTCCCACAAGGCCCGGTAGTAACGCATCAGCCGAATCGGCTCGGGGCTGGCGGGGATTTCCGCAAACGTGTAGCGGTTGTACCCGACGCTGCGGAACAACGTGAAAAGTTCCCGCCACGGGTAGGGCCGTCCGTAGTCGGGGAAGCCGGGGGTCCCGTGTTCGGGTGGACGGCCGGGGACCGATCCCCACGGGGAAAGGGTCCGCCAGAGCTCGTTGATGTGGCAACTGCGGAGCCAGGACTTGAGCAGATCAAAGCTCGGTTTCACCTGGCCGTCCACTACGTCGGTGTCATTCGAGTTCCAGCAGATCCCGACCGAAGGATGATTGCAGACGTCCAGGATGCGCCGGATGTTGGCCGGGACCTGCGTTTCCGGCCCGTGGACTTCGAGCCAGATTTCGACGCCGAGGTCGCGGGCTGCGTCCCCGCACTTAGCGAGCGCCCGGCCGATCTGCCCGAGCACCTTTTCGTGGTCGGAGTTCGGCGGGAAGCCGTTGGGCCGGACTTTCACGCCCATACAGCCGAGGTCGTGGGCCAACTCGCAATACCTCCGGGTCTCCTCGACGTTCTGCTCGACGACGGCCGGGTCGGGCGCCTCGTACTCGCACGTTGACCCCAGGCTCACCAGGCGCACGCGCGAATCCTCAAAACGCTTGCGCACTTCCGCTCGCCGTTCCTTCGAGATCGAGGGCTCGACGCCGTGGCGATGGGTGGTGCGCAGCTCGACGCCTTCAAAGCCGGTCGCCTCGCAGTTCTTGATGATCGTTTCAATATCCCAGTCTTTGGCGAGTTCGTAGGTCACCATCCCCAGTTTGAAAGGAGGAGGCGACTCGTGCGCCGGCAGCGCCGCAGTCTCTGGCGCCGCGCGCCCGGAGGACTCGGCCCGGCCGAGGACTCCCAGTCCCGCCAAGGATAACCACCCTGACCTCAAGAATTCTCGTCGTCCGGATTTTGGCATTTTGATTTCTGCTCCCCGAATGATGTCGGCGGTCCGCCGTCGCTCCGAACAGCCCCCAATGTAAGGGAACGGCATTTTAGCGCGAGGAGATGGAGAGTTGAAAGTTTTAAAACCCGCCGGACGCCGCGCGGATTTGAAGCGCACGGGTAAGGCCAACCGGAAGTGTCAGACTCGGGACGTTCTTCAGGATTCGGCGATAATTAATTCAAGCGATTTGAAGGAAGGAAATGGGGTGCTGATAAGGAGGCCCTGGGTGGGAACCTGGTGATCTTGCAGCCCGGGAGCGCCGGCTGCTCCCTCATGCCCTGGTCGAATATTTCTCGAAACCAGATAGTGCTTCGAAGGTTTAGCGCGCCGGCGCGCCGGTGCGAGTCTGATGAAACGTCTTGCGTGAACCAACATCGCCACGAGTCTTTGCAAAGTGAGGAGCGATGGTCGCGCCAATTATCATCAGGATGGCCAGGACAACCATCAGGTCAACGATCGAGAATCTAACCTTTTTACGCTTCATACTTGCTCCTTCGCGCGTCCGCCTGACTTGGAGCAACCAGGATGCCAAATCCAACACCGGCACGTGGTTGCCGGCATGGGAGTATCCAACACAAAATGCAGGACTTATATAATAAATCACTCAACCTTTATCGCCCCAACCTCCCGCCGTGCCATTCTTGACAGATTTTGTCATGCGCAGAAGGACATTCCATGGCACCGGAGGACAATTTTCGGGATTAGGCCGGCATTTGCTCAAGCCGCCGGGCAGAGACAACAGTAGTGCGAGGGGCGACCACTTGATCTTCGGTCGGTTGCGCTCCCTTCAAGGGCAGCTCGAAGAATGGGATTGAACCGAGTCGCTAAGCCCAATTAACTTTGGGCGTATAATCAGTTATCCGCAATCGTCAAGGGTTCCACCCGACCATGATCCTGGTCATCGACAATTACGACTCTTTTACCTACAACTTGGTCCAGTACCTGGGGGAGCTAGGCGCTGAAATCGAAGTCCGCCGGAACGACCAGGTAACGCTTAAAGAAATCGAGCGGATGGCGCCGGAACGCATCGTCCTATCGCCGGGACCGAAGACCCCGAACGAGGCGGGGATCTGCCTCGAATTGATTAAGGAATTCTCGGGCCGCACACCCATCCTGGGAGTGTGCCTGGGCCACCAGGCCATCGGGCAGGCGTTCGGCGGCAAGGTCGTGCGCGCGCCGGTCATCATGCACGGCAAGACCAGCCTGGTCCGTCACGACGGCAAGTCACTGTTCGCCGGGCTCCCGAACCCCTTTCCCGCAACGCGATACCATTCGCTGATCGTCGAGCGCGAGAGCCTGCCCGAAGCCCTGGAAGTTTCCGCTACCTCGCCCGATGGCCTCATCATGGGCTTGCGGCACAAGGAGATGAGAGTCGAAGGCGTGCAGTTCCATCCTGAATCGGTGTTGACCGAGCCCGGCAAGAAACTCCTGGCCAATTTCCTCGAGCTTTAGCATCCGGTTGTGATCGGTTCTCAACCCCGCATCCATTTGTCGCATGTCCTTGAGCTTCAGTCCCAGCGATTGACCGTGCCGTCTTTCACGATTAGCATGGTTCATCGGCTTCTCCAATTTCGCGCCTAGCGTCAGGAGGAGCGAAAGGAGCATTAATGAAGCCGAGAGAAAATTCGAGCGCAAGCGGCGGAGAGGACCCGAGCGAAGTCAAGTCTGTGCCGGCGCCTTCCAGGTGTCGGGAGTTTGAAGTTCTCCGACGGTTGTCCGCGGCAGCGCAACAAAGGGTCTCCGGATCTCGTTCGAACGAAAAACATAACCAGGAGGCATTGTGGGTTCTGAACCAATTTACGATTTGATTGTCGTCGGGTCTGGCGCGGCCGGAGGTATTGCGGCGTACGTCCTAGCGATGAGGGGATTGAAGGTCTTGTGCCTTGAAGCCGGCCGCATGATTGATCCCGCGAAAGATTTTTATACACACAAGTATCCTTTCGAGTGGCAGTTCCGCGGTGAAGGAAGACCGGGACAGTACGGGAAACTCCCCCAGGGCATGGAGTGGAAAATCAAGGAATGGACCGACCATCTTTACACAGTTCCTCAAGAGGACCCTTATGCGCTTGCTCCGGGCGCGAAATTCACTTGGACGCGGCTGCGCGCGGTGGGCGGGCGCACTCTTCTCTGGGGAAGAGGCGTGGACCGCTTCGGGCCGCTCGACTTCAAGCCGAAGAGCCTGCAAGACGGCTGGGGTGAGGACTGGCCGGTCACCTATGAGGACGTTGCGCCCTATTTCGACAGCGTCGAAGCGCTGATTGGAGTCGCTGCCGGGTCCGAGGAAGTCTTCAACACGCCGACCGGCAAAAAACTTCTTCCGCCTTTCCGCCCGCGCTGCGGGGAGCTGCTGATTAAGAAGGGCGCGGAGAATTTGGGCATCAAGGTCCTCTCGAAACCGCTGGCGGTATTGAGCCGGCCTTATGACGGCCGTCCGCCATGCCATTATTGCGGGGCGTGCGGGTTTGGGTGCGACACCCGCTCGCGTTACAGCTCCTTGGAGGTGCTCCTCCCCAAGCTTCAAACGCTGCCCAATTTCACGCTGCGGCCGAACGCCGCCGTCCACACGGTCCTGATGGACCCGGGCACCGGCAAGGCGCGCGGCGTCACCTACATCGACACGCAGGACAAGCTCGAGTACGAGGCGTACGGCAAAGCCGTCGTGCTGGCCGCTTCGATGGTCGAGTCGATCCGGATTTTGCTCAACTCCAAGAACCGGGATTTTCCGACGGGCCTGGCCAACTCAAGCGGCACTCTGGGGCGATACCTGATGGAGCACGTGGCGTTCAACCAGATCGAAGGTTACCTACCGCAACTCGCCGGGCGGCCTTCGACGAATGACGACGGACCGGGCGAGTCCTGCCTCTATATTCCGCGTTACAACTACGGTCACAAGGACAAGAAAAAATACCTGCGCGGCTGGAGGCTCGATTTCTACACCGGTTGCGATATGGGCTCGGGCCCGGGGGCCGCACTGCCGGGGTTCGGCTCGGCGTACAAGAAGAAGATCAAGGAACTCTATCCGGCGAGGGTCACCATGGGAGGCTACGGCGAAGGCCTGGCTTTGAAGTCAAATTATCTGGAAATTGATCCCGACGGCCTCCGCGACCGCTACGGCATCCCCCAGGTGCGATTCCATACCTCTGCCGAGTACGACCATGCGTTCGCCATCCTCGAGGAGATGTACGGCCAGATCGAGGAGATCCTCCGGGCGTCAGGGGTCGAAATTCTCCCCTATAAAAAAGTGGCGCCCTATCCTCTCGGCAGCGTGACGCACGAGGCCGGTGGCTGCCGCATGGGCGATGACCCGCGGAACTCCGTGCTCGACAAGTGGAACAGGTGTCACGACGTCAAAAATCTTCTTGTGGTGGACGCAAGCTGCTTCGTGACTCATCCGGAAAAGCAGATCACGCTCACGATCATGGCGCTCGCCCATCGCGCCTGCGACCACCTGGCGGAGGAATATCGATTGGGAAATGTCTAAATCCGCTTCGCTGAGGGGCGGAGGCTCCACGAGGGCCGGGCTCGGAAGCCACGTCTCCTCCACAGCAAATCTTGAAAGGCCCACACGATGACGGACCAACTCATTGATCGAAGGAAGGCGTTTAAATATCTCGGGCTCCTGGCCGGCACGGCCACAGGGCGAGAATTTCTCGCGGCATGGCTGCCGTCTGCTTCGAGCCCGACCGGCGGGGGCCCTCCCGCAGGCCATGCAGGGATGCAACACTCGTCCCCCCCGGCTGAGCCGGCGAAGTCTTACGTCCCGCAGTTCTTCAAGCCGGAAGAATTCGAGACGATCGAATTCCTCACGGAGATGATAATCCCGACAGACGACAAACCCGGCGCGAAAGAAGCGCAGGTGGCGAGCTACATCGATTTCGTGGTCTTCTCCGCGGCGGAATATGAGCCCAGCCTGCAGAAAGACTGGATCAAAGGCCTGGCATGGCTCGACCGCACAAGCAAGGAGAAACACGGGCACTCGTTCCGCGAGATTTCGCCCGCGGACCGCGAGCGCCTGCTCACCGAGATGAGCCTGCCGGAGCACCACCCCCACGCCGATGCGCACCAGGAAGGACCGGGTTTCGCGTTCTACCGACTGGTGAAGGAGATGACCGTAGAAGGGTTTTATTCTTCGCGCGTGGGATTAATGGACGTCCTGGAATACAAGGGCCTGACTTTCCTCCCTGAATTTCCCGGTTGCACTCACCCTGAGCACCAGACTTGAAATCTACTGCCGCCCCGGCCGAGAGGCGGGAGGCCATCCAGCGGAATGGAAGCGGAATTGAACTGACGGGAGTCTTCTTGTGTCGAGGCGGATCTGCGGCCCTTGAGGAGCGAAGCTCATGAGGAAATTCTTGCGATCCTGCGCGGTGGTGCTGTTCCTGGCGGTTGCGGACCTCGCGGCGTATGGGCAACAAGCGGCCAGGCTGGAAGAGCTCAAGCGGGAAGCGGCCCGCGAAGTAGACAAGCTCGGGACCTTCACGCAGCAGATGGTTGACCAGATCTTCAGTTACAGCGAGCTGGGATTCCAAGAGTACGAGACTTCGAAGTACGTCGCCGGCGTCCTCGAAAAGAACGGCTTCAAATTGGAGCGCGGAGTCGCGGCTGTGCCCACGGCCTGGGTCGCCGAGTACGGCTCAGGGAAGCCCGTCATCGCCTTCATCAGTGACATTGACTGCATTCCCCGGGCGTCGCAGAAGCCCGGCGTCGCCTATCACGATCCCGTCATTGAGGGAGCACCGGGGCACGGCGAAGGCCACAATTCCGGCCAGGCAGTGAACGTGACGGCGGCCCTGGTGCTCAAGAAGCTGATGGTGAAAAACAATATTCCGGGGACAATCAGGCTCTTCCCCGGCGTGGCCGAAGAGCTGCTCGCGGCCAAGGCATACTATGTCCGAGCAGGCCTGTTCAGAGACGTGGACATCGTGCTCGGGTCGCACGTGGACGAGGAATTCGCCACCAACTACGGACAGCCTGACTTCACGCCTCAGGGCCTTGTCTCCGTGCAGTACTTCTTCCATGGGAAGGCCGCCCATGCGGCGACGGCTCCCTGGGACGGGCGCAGCGCCCTCGACGCTGTGGAGCTGATGGATGCCGGGTGGAACTTCCGGCGCGAGCATTTGCGTCTTCAGCAGCGGTCGCACTATGTCATCATCAACGGCGGTGACCAGCCGAACGTCGTGCCCTCGGACGCGGCCGTCTGGTACTACTTTCGCGAACTCGATTATTCCCACATTAAGGAACTCCACGATTTGGGCGATACGCTCGCCCGGGCCGCCGCGATGATGACGGGCACAACCGTCACCCAGCGGCTGGTCGGCTCCGCCTGGCCTCCACACTTCAACAAGGTCGTCG
>QHZM01000482.1 GCA_003224665.1 Acidobacteriota bacterium | reverse complement strand
TTCGCGCGAGGATACGGGCTTTACGTCGGCGCCCAACGGCCGCAGATTCCGGGCCTGCTGCGCGCGCTGCGGGGCATGGGACCGGAGTTCAAGAAGCGCGTGCGGGAAATTTACCCCGCGCTCGTCTATGTCGGCGCGGCGGGTGAAATCCTTGCGCATCCCGACAACTACGTGGACCTCGACCCCGGCGAAAAGGACGAGTTCGGGTTGCCGTTGCCGCGCTTCCATTTCAAATTTCACGAAAACGAACTGGCCATGGCCAAGGATGCGCTCGAGAAATGTCAGACGATTCTGGAAGTCTCCGGCGGCGTGCGGCTGGGAGCGAACGAGACTCCGCATCCGGAATTTGACGGCGAAAACCTCGTCGGCTTGGCGCGCATGGGTGACGACCCGCGCACTTCCGTGGTCAATCGCTCGAACCGCGCGCACGACGTGAAAAACCTTTGGATTTTAGACGGCGCCTCGTTTACTTCCTACGCGGAAAAGAACCCCACGCTCACCGTCATCGCGGTCGCCGCGCGCGAGCCCGGCGCACGCAAGCCCCGGCGCTTCGGGAATCAAAGTGGCCGTCCCCTCGGTCCCGGCCATGGGGACCGGGAAGTCCTCTTTCTTTTCTCCTGTCGAAAAGGAAATGGTCGCCACCGTGGCTGACCTGATCATCCCCACGGACGACATCTCGCCCGGCGCGCGAGCGGCCGGCGTCCACGACTGGATTGACTTTGTGGTGGCGAACTCGCCGCCTGAAGTCCACGAGCGATGGCGCGAAGGGCTGGCAACGCTCGACCGTGCGAGCGAAGAGAGCGCCGGACGGAAGTTCCTCCAACTCGACGCCGAACACCAGCGCGCGCTCCTGGCGCAATTCGCGGAGAGGGAAGAAGCCCCCGTCACGGCTGAGGAAAGATTTTTCGCCCTGGCCAAGGAAGCGACGGTGAACGGTTACTACACTTCGGAAATCGGCCTGATGAAGGACTTGAAATTCAAGGGCGGCACGTACGTGGCGGGTCCGGAAACCTCCTGCCCGGCCTCCGCAGCGGGGCCTCACGTCGCGCGACCGGAGCACGGCGCTCCAAAGGAAGAAGGCGCGAGCGGGCATGAAACACAAAAACCCTAGGGCAGGGAATAGAGATTTTTCCGAAAGGTATGGATGGACTGCGGCCCACCTCGAAATCCACTTGGGCGACTGATTTTGCCTGCCCGAGGTTGACCGCCGCGGGAAGGAGAAACGAGTATGGCGATCTTCGACTGGCGCGCCTCACGGCGAAACTTCCTCGCAACCAGCGGATTGTTTTCGTCATGGGCCGGGTTTTTGCCTCGCCGCCTTTTTGGCGCTTCTTCGACGGCGAGACCCCGCGCGAAGAAGCCCTCGAGCATTTACGAGCGGCTGGGCGTCCGCACGCGCATCAACGCCAAAGGCACCTACACCTATCTCACGGGTTCCTTGCTCCCGCCGGAGGTGGCCGAGGCCATGACTGACGCGGCGCAGCACTACGTCCTCATCGAAGAGCTCCAGCGGGCAGTGGGCGCGAAAATTTCAAGTCTCCTGGGCGTGGAAGCGGCCTGCGTCACCTCGGGCGCGGCCGGCGCGTTGACCCTCGGCACGGCAGCTTGCGTAACCGGGTCAGACCCCGAAAAGATCAAGCGCCTCCCGGAGACGGCCGGCATGAAAAACGAAGTCATCATCCAGAAAGCGCACCGGTATGGTTTCGACCACGCCGTCCGCAACGTGGGCGTGCGCCTCGTGGAGGTCGAGACGGAGGATGACCTGGAGCGGGCCATCAACGAGAAAACAGCCATGATGCACTTTCTCAACGAGGCGCAAAATCAAGGCAAGATCGGCCTCGAGAAGTGGGTCGAGGTCGGTAAGCGCCGCGGCATCCCCACCTTCAACGATGCGGCTGCGGACGTCCCGCCGGTGTCGCACCTGAGCGACTACAACAAGATGGGTTTCGACCTGGTCTGCTTCAGTGGGGGCAAAGGCCTGCGCGGGCCGCAATGTTCCGGTCTGCTGCTCGGCCGGAAAGACCTCATTGATGCCGCCCTGCTCAACAACAACCCCAATGAAGATACGATCGGGCGGCCGATGAAGGTCGGCAAGGAAGAGATCGCCGGCCTCTACGTTGCCCTCGAGCGCTATCTGAAAGTTGACCACGAGGCCGAATGGAAGGCATGGGAAAAGCAGCTTGACTTGATGGACAAGGAAGTCACCTCGGTCCCCGGCATTCACACCGGGCGCTTCGTGCCTGAAGTGGCGAACCACGTTCCACACCTTTATTTTCAGTGGGACGAAACGGCGCTCGGCTTGACCAAGGCCGAGTGCGTGAAGCAGCTCGAAGAGGGCGAGCCCAGTGTGGTTTGCCTGGGCGACGATTACCCTTACGGCCTCAGCGTGACGCCGTTCATGATGAAGCCGGGCGAAGAAAAGATCGTCGCGCTCCGCCTGAAGCAGGTCTTCATCGAAGCGCAGAAGAAGCGTGCCGCGGGCTAGTGCTTGGTTGCAATAGAAGGGGTTGTTTCGGAGGGTCGGAAGGGCGGGGTTTCAACCCCGCCGCCAAGTGCGCAACCCCCTCGCCCCTAACCCTCTCCCCCTTCC
>QHZM01000212.1:12942-15845 GCA_003224665.1 Acidobacteriota bacterium | reverse complement strand
GGGGCCCGTGGTGGGCTCACCACAATATCAGCCAGCTTGCGGATGACCTTACCAAACAGGCTGGCGCCCACAGCCTGAGCATGGGTGTGACCACCCAGTTCTCGATTACCCCGGTTCAGTCACAGACCTCGCCTTCCAGTCAAGGGAGTTACTTCTTTGACGGGAGCGCAACCGGTCATCCCATTGCGGATGCTCTTTTGGGGCTTCCGCAATCGTACAGTGAATTGCAAGGGCGTCGCGAGCCTTCGTATAACTACCACCAGACCGAGGCTTATTTCCAAGACGACTGGAAGGCGACCAGGCGCATCACCGTGAACCTCGGCGTCCGCTGGTTCTACATCCCTCACGTCTATTCGGACGACCTCAGTATGTTTCTGGCGAGCCAATACGACCCGAGCCGCGCACCCACCGTAGACCCCGACACCAATAACATCGTTCCTAATTCGGGAGACTTACTCAACGGTATCGTCTTTCCGGGCAAGGGCGGCATCCCTCGCGGGTTTGTGCCCAATCAGAAAAATCTGTTCGGCCCGCGCTTCGGGTTTGCGTGGGACCTCTTCGGAAACGGCAAGACGGCGCTCCGTGGAGGCTACGGCATTGGTTATTACCGGATCGAAGGCAATGACGTTTACCGGATGGTGGGTAACCCTCCGTTTTCGAAGATCGCCACGTTCTTCACGCCTCCCTTCGACAACCCCGGGGCAGGCCAGGCAGCCCCTTTGACCCCGCTCGTGCTTGGCGGCCTGGACCCCGTCTATAAGGTACCCATGGCCCAGAACTGGAGCCTTGGCGTGCAGCACGAACTAACGCCCGACACCCGGGTCTCGGTCGCTTACGTGGGAAGCCGGGGAACCCATTTGGATTCCAACCGAGATATCAACCAGCCCTTACCGGTCGGAGGTTACGACTTCGACCCGCGGATTGCTTGCACACTCACAACTCCATTCTCCTGCGCGAGCCGCGTCTCCACGGATTTCGTCCGGCCCTATCAGGGTTGGTCCAGCATTTCCAATATTGCTCCCACAGCAAGTTCGATCTACCACTCTTTGCAGCTCACCGTGGAAAAGAGTCTTTCCCACGGGTTGACCTTCGGTTCGGCCTACACATGGTCGAAAACCATCTCGGTGACCTCCGGGAGCGGCATCGGTGCTTCCCCGCAAAACAGTTACAACCTGCGAGCGGAGCGAGGACTTGCGCCCTTCGATCGCACGCACATCCTGGTTCTGAATTCCGTGTACGAGCTGCCCTTCTTTCGCCAAATGAAGGGGCCGGGAGGGGCGCTGCTCAGCGGTTGGGAGGTGTCGGGCATCGTCGTTCTCCAATCCGGCTTCGCGCTGACGCCGTCCTTTTCCTCCTCCACCCAAGGCTTGGCCACACGTCCGGACGCGGTCGCCGGAGTTTCCACGGAGGGCCCGAAAACGGCCGACCAGTGGTTCAACGTGGATGCCTTTACGGCCCCGCCGTTTGGACACTTTGGAAATGCCGGCGTAGGAACCATCCGCGGCCCGGGAACCAACAACTGGAATATGGGATTCTTTAAGAATATCAGGATTGGCGAAAAGGCGAACTTACAGTTTAGCGTTCTAGTGAGTGGACCCGTTTGGGAACAGGGAAGGCCGCACAGCTCAGGGAGACTTTCCCTTTCATCCTCGCCGTTCTCCCGTGCCGCGCCCGCGCTCTCGCAGGGCACGCGCCGGAGCGGAAGGGTCTCATAAAGACCGGGATGTGGCCCGCACGTGTGTCCTTGTTTGGGACGAAACTCCTGGCGGCCGATTCAAATCCATCCGTCAATTCGACGCTCACCCGGGCTTGTTGCTCTACGCTTGTCTTTCTTGTTTTTGTCCAGCCGGCCTTCGCCGCTGGGAGCCCGGAGGATCCCCAAGGGCTGTTTCGAGAGGCGACTCAGAGCTAGGAGGCGGGTGATCTTCAGGCCGCTAAAGAACTCTATCTTCGTTACCTGCGACTCATTCCCAATTCGGCCGAAGGTCACGCCAACTTGGGCGTGGTCTATGCTCGCCTGGGGAAGCTGGACGAGGGAATCCGTCAGTATCGCCGTGCCCTGGAGATCAACCCCGGCCTTCGAGGGATTTACCTAAACTTGGGCACAGCCTACTTTCGGACTTCTCCGCGAGTCCCAAGAACCGCCCCGCCCATTACCTGCTGGCCCAACTCGCCCGGGACAGAGGCGACACCAAGACCGCAGAACGCGAGTTCGGTATTGCTCAGACCCTGAGCGAAGAGGAATCTGGGCGAGACATCCTTCGCCTGACGGACCTAAGACAGCAAGCGGAAAAGTAAAGTCCAAGCGCGGGGGAAGCACCTATGAAATGGAGCTGCGTCGTCAACGTTTTGTGGGCATGGAGCTTACTTCTATTCGCCCATCCTGCCCGCGGCCAGCGCATAGAAATGTCCCTCAACGGCCGGTGGCAAATCGAGGACAGCGTCTCGGCAGACCAGAGCCCGCAGACTTTCCGGCACACCGTCCCTGTCCCGGGATTGGCGCACCTCGCAGAGCCGGCTTTCCCGGAGATCGACCAGTTTGATAGCCGCGAAGTGATTTCCAACCGTGTCGGTTCCGGGATTTTGCCGGAGGCGGCGTGGACTTCGCTCGGGGACTCAATCGGGATCCCTAGGCAAGCGAGGAATTACTTTTGGTACCGGAGAACATTCAAGGTGTCCGCGAAAAAACAGGTCGCCATTCTCAAAATCAACAAGGCCCAGTTCGGGACGGCGGTGTGGCTGAACGGGAGGAAGATCGGCGAGCACCTGGGATGCTTCAGCGCCGCCACCTTCAACCTCACGGACGCACTGGATTGGCAAGGCGAGAACCAACTTCTGGTGCGGGTCGGCGCCCATCCCGGCGTGCTTCCCAAGGGAGCCCCGGCCGGGACCGATTTCGAGAA
>QHZM01000212.1:0-12925 GCA_003224665.1 Acidobacteriota bacterium | reverse complement strand
CGTCAACACGTGGAAGGACCAGCAGGAGGTTTCCCGTGCTCCGGTCGAGCGATCGGAATTGCAGCCCGGCGAGGAGAAGTCCTGGACCCAGACCGTCCGGGTCCCGAACGCCTACCTGTGGACCCCGGAGCATCCCTTTCTGTACATGCTTGAGACGAGCACGGGCGGTGACACCGCATCCACCCGTTTCGCCATGCGCGAGTTTCGGTTCGACACGGCCACCAAACGAGCGTACCTCAACGGCAAGGTGTACTTCCTGCGCGGTTCCAACATCACGCTCCATCGTTTCTTTGAGGACCCCAAATCCGGGGGCTTGCCCTGGAACGAAAAGTGGGTCAGGAAGCTGCTGGTCGATATCCCCAAGCGGATGAGCTGGAATACGTTCCGCTTCTGCATAGGCCCGGTGCCCGATCAGTGGCTCGACATCGCCGACGAGGCCGGCCTGCTCATCCAGAACGAATTCTTCGTGTGGACCGGGCACCCGATGTGGCGCGGAAGGTACAGCAGGCGATGGGACGCCGAGGAAATGATCCGCCAGTACAGGGAATGGGTGCGGGATAACTGGAATCATCCCAGCGTGGTCATCTGGGACGCCAACAACGAAACGTTGGATGAAGTGTTCGCGGAGAGGATTATTCCGGCCGTCCGCCCGCTGGACCTTTCCAACCGGCCCTGGGAGAACAGCTACAATGGCCCCGTCGGTCCTGACGACCCCGTCGAGGACCATCCGTATTTGTTTGTCAGGAACGCGCTGGGGTTCGGCAAACCTTTCCACATGACTGACCTGGAGGGCATGAACGGACTGGAGTCCAGTTCCATGCGACCTCCCCAGGGACACGCCATGATCAACAACGAATACGGCTGGCTGTGGCTTAACCGTGACGGCAGCCCAACAATCTTGACCGAGAAGGTTTACTCAGAACTCCTGGGATCGAACGCAACACCGGAAGAACGATTTTCGCTCAACGCGTATCTGCTGGCGGGGTTGACTGAGTTCTGGCGCGCCTATCGCCACTACGCCGGCGTCCTGCACTTCGTTTATCTTACTTCCAGCTATCCAGGAGCTTACACTTCCGACCACTTCCGGGACGTTGAGGCTCTTGACCTGGAACCGCATTTTAGGGACTACGTGGGTGAAGCCTTCAAACCGCTCGGGGTCTATATTAATTTCTGGCAACCCACGCTGGAGGCCGGTTCGAATCGGAGCTTTGTGGTGAAGATGGTCAACGACGACAATGAACCCGTCAAGGGCAAGCTCATCCTTTCTCTGGAGGGGCAAGAGGGTGCTGAAATCGCGCGCCGCGAGCTTGCTCTGGATCTTCCTGGGCTCGGCCAGCAGGATTACCGATTCGATCTGCAGGTCCCCAATAAGACCGGGAAGTGCCTGCTGAAAGCAGCAGCCTACCCCGAAGGGCAACGCCACTCCGGGCCTACGGTGAGCCGGCGTATCGTCACCGTTACAGCGACGTCCCCCTAGCGGGATGCTTACCCATCCTTGGGAGGCAGTCTGGAAAGGCGAGCTTCCAGCCCCGCTCTGGAGCTTCGGAGGTCAGCGTATGAAGGCAAGGAATCGGATCAGCCGGCGAAGGTTCATGCAGCGCTCCATCACATTGGTCGGCGCTGGATCCTTGGCGATCCCCGTCGAGTCCATTTCGGGACCGCGATCACATTCCGGTTCCGGCGTTCCGGGGGCTTCTGCGCAGGCGAGCGGGGGTACCTTGCAGCAGATGCAGGCCAAGTTCGACCCCCGGCAAGCGGTTTGGATACTGACCACGCCCAATCCGGGATTTCAGGAACTGCTTGCGTCACGGGAACTGGCGCGCGGCCTGAGAAACCTGGGGCTCATTCGCGAGCCGATCCAAGCGACGATCTCTGGCGCTGAACCCAGGGCTATGGCTAAGGATTTCGTATTCACGCTGGCGGTCAACAAGGAAGCTTTAAAGCGTCCCGAGGCCTATGAGATGGCCCGAGAGGCGGGAGATCCACGTCGGGTTCATTTGACCGGAGCCACGCCCCAAGCCGTCCTGTATGCGGTCTTTGATTTTCTCGAGCGCCAAGGCGCATTCTTCGGATTGGATGGCGAGGTCTATCCTCTCGAACCCGCGACGGCCCTCAACTTGCCTTCCGCAACCGAGCCGTGGCGCGCCCAGCCCCGCTTCGACACGCGCGGGTTGCTTCCCTGGCCGGATTTCTTGAACTGCATTTCGGTCTTCGATCGCGAAGAACACCGCGCTTATCTCGAAGCCATGCTGCGGATGCGCTTCAACACTCTCGGCATCCATGTTTATTCCAGTCCGAACCAGTGGACGGAGTCCTTTCTTTCTTTCGAGTACGCGGGTGCAGGACACCTGGCGTTTACCGACACGAGCGCCACGAACCGCTGGGGTTATTTGCCGGAGCGAACCTCGCGCTTCGGAATGGGCGCCGCAGATTTTTACTCCGGCGAGGTGTTCGGGTCCGAAGTTACCACGAAGGCCACCAGCCCCTGGGAGGCCCAGGAATTCGCTCAACAGCTCTGGGGGGATGCCTTCAGCTACGCGCAGAAGCTCGGGATCCGCACCGGCGTTGGTTTTGAGCCCTATCAGATTCCGGACGAAATTTATCGCGCTACTCCACCCGAAGCGCATTTCGCGCCGAAAGATCCCAAGCTTCCCGGGCCACGCATTGATCCGGAGTCCGTTGCAGCGCGAGATATCCTGGAAACGCGGTTGGCGCGCCTGCTGGAGGCGTATCCGACAGTGGACTACGTCTGGCTCTGGGAAGATGAGCAGATGAATTGGGCCAGCCAGAAAGAAAACGTTCCGCTTTCGATCGCCCCCTTCCAGCAGGCTCATAGTTTTCTGAAGAGGCATGCCCCTCGAAAACGCCTGGTGATCTCCGGATGGGGCGGCGTCGTGCGGCACTTCGCTTATTTTCACCAGCGCCTGCCCGAAGACATTATTTTTTCTTCTTTAAACGACAATCTGGGCTGGGACCCGGCCAGCGAGGAGTACGCCAGGCTTGAAGGGCGCGAGCGCTGGCCGATTCCCTGGCTCGAAGACGATCCGGCGATGTGGCTGCCCCAGCTTCACGTTTATCGCGCCGCCGAGGACATCAGTCGCGCAGAGAGGTTTGGCTGCCAGGGCTTGCTCGGGATTCACTGGCGACACCGCATCATGGACGTGAACGCCGGTTTCCAGTCGCGGGTCTCGTGGGACAAGTCGCTCCAGCCCGTCGAATATTTTCGGAGATTCGCCGCCGTTCAGGCGCGCGGTCCTCGGGCTGAGCGGTTGGCCCAGGTGCTCGACAAAACCGATCGCGACAGGCTGATTCTAAGTTCCTTCACCGGAGAGATCAAAGACGGCCACCACCAGATTCACGAATATACGGGGGATTACGACGAGGCGTTCCAGTTCTGGATCGGCTACGAGCTACCTCAGGAGATCAAGACTTCTCAGGCGGAGGTGGCTCGGCAGCTTCGTGCCTTGACGGAAAGTGCCTCGAGCCCTGCGGAGTATGAGCGACTCAATTACCTGGCCCGCCATGTTGAGTTTCTATTGCCTTATTCCGAGTCCTGGTCCCTGGCGACGCGCCTTCATCGGGTCCTCCAGCAGGCCGGGGAGCTGAAAAAGGAAGGCAAGGCCGAGGACGCCCGGCGGAAAGTTTCGGCGGAGGGAGTGCCGATCTGGCTCAAGCTCGCTCCGCAGGTGCGCGAAGCGCTTCTCGATTTTCAGGAAATCGTCACCACCCGGAACGATCTGGGCACTCTGGCCTCGATGCACAATAAATATGAGCGACTCGCTTTGTTTCGACTGCGTGCTTCGATGAAAGAGTTCCTGCGCGAACTGCCACCTGAAATGGAAGAACTGTTCGAGAGCGTCCGGAAGCCGGATCCCGGCGCCCGTTTGCGAGTTTTTATTCCCACGCGCTCTTCTCTGCTTTTAGGCAGCGAGGCTGTGCGCGTGTTCGCGGTTGTTCCGGCGGGGGGTGAAGTAGCGCGCGTCACCCTCTTCAGGCGGCAGCCGGGCGCAGAGCGTTGGGAAGCCGATGTTATGAAGCTGGCGGGTCGGCGGACATTTATGACGCAACTCGGAGCCGACACCCATCCCGACCCTTTCTTGGACTACTACGTTGAAGCGGAACTAGCATTCCCGTTGTAGCGGCGGTCTATGACCGTCGCAAGAAGAGACCGGCGCTCATAGAGCGCCCCTACAATGAGCCAGTCGCAGCGTTCATGACGAGGGGAGCGTGGCGCGCTTCGCCCGGGGGGTCTACCGCTGCAGCTTGCCCCAGTCGGGCAATTCTCTCTGTCCGAGCAGGGCTTCGGCGGCCCAGCGTGCGAGGTAAACCGACAGGGCGACGCCGTGTCCGCTGTAGGCTCCGAGGATGAGCGCTTGCGGACAACGAGGGTGGCGGGCGAAGACGGGTTGCCAGGACTCGGCGATCAGGATGGGTCCCCCCCAGCGATGGCAGAACTTGACGTCGCGCAGGACCGGGTGGAGGCCGCGCACGCGTCGCTCGAGACTCGCCAGCAGCTCGGCAGGCCGGCCCGCGCTGACGTCAATCGAATCGAGCTCTCGCCAGTCGGCGACGTGGACGAGGCCGCTTCCCCAGACCACTTTGTGATCCGGCAACACGCATCCCCACAGGTAGGGCAGGTCCACTGTGTAAAAGGCCTTTCGGTCGCGGAGCCCGAGCGCTTCGAGCTCGTCTTCTCGAAGAGGCCGCGTCGCAACGGCCAGCGTAAACTTCGGCTGCGCCCAACCGACCAGGTCACTCAGCTCGAGGGATTGCGCATTCGTGGCAAATAGAACTTGACGCGCCCGCAGCACGCGGCCGGGCACCGCAAGTTCGACCGGGTCGTTGGAGGTGATCTCGCGAACAGGAGAGTGTTCGGCGATAATCGCTCCGTGCCGGTGTGCGGCGCGCGCCAGGCCGCTGACCAGCTTGCCGGGATCAACCGTCCCGCCCGGGACTTCCGCCACGATGCGCAAAGCGCCGGAGTCCCGCCACTCGATGGGTGAATCGGGGGATGCGTTCGAGTGGCCAACCTCCCAGACGCCAGGCAACCGCTGGTCGCAGTCGACTTCGAGTTCGCGCAGGATGTCTGTGAAGCCGCCGAGCACATCGCCGAGCCCAGGCAGGTCGCCCGCCGCGGTGTCCCCGAGTGCAAGCCCGCCCGAGCGCCCGCTGGCGCCCGCGCCCAGACGCTGGGCTTCGAGGACCGCGACAGTCTTTTCCGGTGCCAGGCGGCGCAACCACGCCGCGACTGCAAGGCCCGTGAAACCGCCTCCGATGATGGCTACGTCAATTTCCTCGGGGAGTGGCCGCGCCTCGGCCTCGAAGTCAATCCGCCAGGGCGGTTGTCCCCAGCGTGGCTTATCTTCCGATCGGGTCAAGCACAGCACCTCGTCCGTCAGATAAGACCAGAATAATTGAGCTCGACGGTCTTTGCATCCCAGGGAATCGTACGAGGTCCCCGACTCATGGATTCTCGGCATCGCGCGCCTTCGAAGGCGAGACATATGCCGCGGCGCTTTCGTCCAGCCACCAGCGCGCGGCTCCTCGAAGAGGGCGGACGGCGCTGGCGGGGCACGTTATCGGATCGGGTGGAGCGGCCAGAGCGCGGCGGACCGCATCGGCTTTTTCAGAACCTGAGACAAGGAAAAAAATATGCGAGGCGTGGTTCAGGACAGGAAAGGTAAGCGATAAACGCACGGGAGGTTCGACCGGCGCCCGAACGGCCACGACCCACTTTATTCCTTCGGCGAGTGCGGACGTTCCAGGGAATAAGGACGCGGTGTGCCCATCGGGACCGAGTCCGAGCAGGACAAGATCGAACTCGGGCCAGGGGGCGGGGAAGTGTTCTTTGAGCGTTTTTTCATAGGCGCGCGCGGCGTCTTCAGGGACGGGAAAGTTCGTGGGCATGGGATGAATGTTCTGGGGCGGGATTGATACGTGATGGAGCAAAATTTCCCGGGCCATCTTGTAGTTGCTTCGCGGGTCTTCGAGCGGGACGTACCGCTCGTCGGCCCAGAAGAGGTGCACCGCTGACCAAGAAATCTGTTCGGCATATTCGCGAGCAAGCAGCGCGTAAAGACTGCGAGGGGTGTTGCCGCCCGCCAATGCGACCGTGAACCGTCCCTTGCCTTGAATCGCAGCGCGAGCCAGTTCCGCGACTTCGCCGGCTACGACTCGGGCCAAGGCTGGGAGGTCCGGATAGACATTCAACATGGGCTCTATTCCGGCGTCGTGCTTCAAGGCTTCAAATCTCGATATTCATTGCCCGTAGCTCGCGCTCGAGCTGGGCGGGGTCTTGGTAGTGGATCGCCGGCATTCCTGTGCAATTCCGGGCGCACTCCACATTTAGCTCCCGGTCGTCGATAAAAAGGCATTCACTCGCGGCGCGCTGCGTCATCTCGAGGGCCAGCCGGTAAATGGCTTCTTCGGGCTTCTTGACGCCGAGAAAACAGGAACTGAAGAAGACGGTGAAATAGTTCCCCAAGCCAAACTGGTTGATCCGATAAACGTTCAGTTCCGTGGACTCATTGTTGATCGTCGCCAGCAGGTACTTCTTCGAGCGCGCGAGCCGGTCCACGATGGCGAGGGTTTCGGCGTAACACCGGGACTGGGCCAACATGAAGTCTTTGAATTCCTTTTGGGTGAACGGTTGGGAGCGATAAAAAACCGTACGCTCGAGGTATTCGTCGAGGCCGAGTTGTCCCTTGTCGAATGCTGCGGCGATGAGTTCGTGCCGGTCTTCGAATGGCTCCCAGTCCAGTTGGAACTTCTCGCACGCCTGGCGCCTGGAAGCTCGGTCCCAGCCGTTGGTCAGGAGGACGCCGCCAACATCCCAAAAGAGCGCCGTGATTTCACCCACACATCGCCTCCTTCAACACTTGAAGACTCCTGGAAAGATTTTCGCTCAAATGGACGCGCAGCGCGCGCCGGTTCCGCTCGGCTAAAACTTCGAAGTCGCCACGCGCCTGAGCGGCCTTGACGATTCCAAACGTGTATTTCAGTCCGGGTACCGCGAGGTCTGCTGCCTCGTCACAGGTGATTTGCAGAAAGACGCCGGTGTTCGGCCCGCCCTTGTAGGCTTGACCGGTGGAGTGGAGGAAGCGCGGGCCGAAGCCGAGACACGTCGCCACGCGCCTGGAATCGCGGACGGCGTGGCGGATGGATTGGAGCAGTTCGCGATTCGACTCGTTCATGGGGATGTAGGCGAGCATGGCGAAGTAATCGCCCGCACCGAGCCGGTCGAGGTGAGCGCGAAGGAGCCCTTTGAGGGACCGAGTTTTGCCTGCGGTGACAGCGAGGGCCGCCGCATTCCTCGCGTCGCCGAAGAGTTTGATTCCGCTCTCTGACAGAATGGGCGACTCGGGCGGCAGTGAGCCCGTCTTCTCGAATTCGCCCGTCAATTTGCGTGTGGCGACTTTGCTTGCTTCAACGTCCGGCTGGTTAAACGCATTGATGCCGAGGATCGACCCTGCGACAGCCGTCGCAAACTCCCACCGGAAAAATTCCCGGCCGAGGTCATAGACGTCCGCGACCGAGATCCGGACCACCGGCTGTCCTGCCTTTTCGAGCCGGTCAACCGCGGCATCCTGCGAGGCGTCGGGCGCGGCGTCCAGCCTGACGTAAACAAAGACGCGGTCGTCCCCATAAACCTCAGGAGGGCCTAACCTTTCCTGGTCCACAGGGATCAGGCCTTTTCCGTCTTTCCCCGTTGATTCCGCTAGGAGCTGCTCACACCAGGCGCCCAGGTCGCCGATGAGCGGGGAAGCGACGATGGTCACTTTGTCACGCCCTCGAGTGGCGAGAGTTCCCAGGACAGTCCCCAGCACGGCGCCGGGGTTGTCTTCAATCGGGACGCAAGAACTGCACGAATGCACCATCGCTTCTGCGCTATCGAGAAACCTCGGCACATCCAATCCCATGACGGCCGTTGGAACCATGCCAAAATCCGAAAGGGCGGAATAGCGCCCGCCGATGCTCGGGGCGCCGTGGAAGACGTATCGGAAACCGTCCGCTTCGGCCACTTCCTCCATTTTCGAGCCCGGGTCTGTTATGGCGATAAACCGGCGGCCCGCTTCCCGAGGGCCCACGACTTGCCGGGCCCGCTCGAAAAAGTACTGTTTAAAGATATTGGGCTCGAGCGTGCTGCCTGACTTGCTCGAAACAATGAAGAGGGTCCTCGAGAGGTCCAGTTTGCGCTCGACGTCTTTGATTTGGACCGGGTCCGTGGAGTCCAGGACGTGCAATTCGGGATAACCCTCGATCTTGCCGAACGACATTCGCATGACCTCGGGGCACAGGCTCGATCCCCCCATGCCCATGAGCAGTGCGTGCGAGAACCCCTCGGCCTTGACTTCCTGGGCGATGTTTTTCAGATGTTGGATGTGCGCGAGCTGGTCCTCCGTGACGCCCAGCCAGCCCAGCCATTTGCCTTCGTCATTGCCTGTCCAGAGCGATGCGTCGTAGGACCATAACCTCCGGACCTTGCCTTCGATGCGGCACTCGTCAAGCGCGGTCTTTACGGCGTTCGGAAGAGGTTCCGGGAGCCGCAAGGTTTGAGGGTCCTTTCGCTCTTTGATCGGGACCTTGCACGCTCGGTCCAAAGAGTTCAGCAGTTTTTCGAATGCCTCGACAAACAGCCGGACGGCTTCCTTGAGCAACTGGTCGGTGACGTCTTTCATCGAGATGCCGAGTTGATCGAGGACGGCCATCGTATCGCGCGCCTCTTCGAAGTCCGCCTCCAGGCTGGCGCGCGGTTTGCCGTGATCGCGGAAAGCCTCCAGGGTCGGTTTCGGAATCGTATTCACCGTGTCCGGCCCGATCAATTCCTCGACATAGAGCACATCGGAATAAGCCGGGTTCTTTGTGCCCGTGCTGGCCCAAAGCAGCCGCTGCGTCTGCGCCCCCTTGTCGCGCAAAGACTGCCAGCGGGCGGCGCTGAATATCTCTTGGTACTTGTGGTAGGCCAATTTGGCGTTTGCAATCGCGACTTTCCCCATGATGCTCCGCAGCAGCGCCCGCTCCGCAGGGCCGGAGGCCGATGTGAGCCGGGACTTGAGGATCGAGTCCACCAGAGAGTCAATCCGGCTGACAAAGAAGCTGGCGACACTCGATACTTTGCTCGCGTCCCCTCCTTGGGCGGCGAACTCCTCTAAGCCCGAAAGATACGCCTCCGCGACCTCTTCATATCTTTCCCGGGCAAAAAGCAAGGTGATATTGATGTTGATCCCTTCACTGATCGCTCTCCTGATGGCGGGGATGCCGGCAGGCGTGGCAGGGATTTTGATCATGACGTTCTTACGCCCAAGCGTTTTCCAAAGCCGGCGAGCTTCCTTGATTGTGCTCTCCGTTTCGTTGGCCAGATAAGGAGAAACTTCCAGGCTCACGTAACCATCTCTAGTGTTCGTTCGCTCATAGACGGGGCGCAGTATTTCGGCGGCATCCTGAATGTCGGGGATGGCGAGCTTCTCAAAGAGCGAAATTGCGTCCAGGGCCTTCTGCCGGTAGAGAGCTTCGAGCGCGTCCTCATAGTCCGTACTTCCCACGATAGCTTTTTCGAATATCGCGGGGTTCGATGTAACGCCTCCTAGGCCGTCTTCCTCCACGAGCTGACGCAGTTCCCCACTCGTAATCAGGCTGCGGCGGATGGAATCGAGCCAAATCGACTGGCCGAAGTCTTGGAGTTGTCTCAGGGAATTCATTGCTGCTTCTCCTGTGCTGGTCCTGACCGCCTCAGGTCTCTGAGGCACGGATTTTGCCATGCCGCGGGTTTCGCGTCTATTCGGCGATCCCCGGGCTGACCTGATCCAGAATTCCGCTGTCCGAAATTAGAGTCCCGGTCTTCCCCGAGCCCGCTCCGGCCGGAAAGTTAGTCCCTTTCTCTAATTCGATGCCGCTGAGCGACTCGGTGGCTCTAGGATACGCAAATCTACCGGAGAATCCCACGGCCACAGCGTCGTGGAGACGGACATCGAGGCCACCCCGGTTGATTTCCCGCCCGATCCTCATGCCGGTCGATGGGTTCAAGATGACGCGAGATCTGCTTGAGGTGAGGACGCGAGCGGTTTAAACTGCCCCGCTTTCTGGTTTGAGGAGCCAACGCTCATGCTCGAGGCGTCTAGACTAAGTCACTTGAAGAGGAAGTAATTGACCCGCCGAAGAGCCTTGAGAAGCTTGCTGGGGGTCGCGGGGTTGTGCGCAACGCGGCAACCCGCGGTCCTTTCTGGAGCAGGACAGGGGATCGCTTCAAGAGGGCTGGGCCCTGGCGTAGAGCCGCGTCCGGGGCCCGCCGTGGCACGCTACGTGGACATTGCGGCGCGGGCGGGAATCACCGCCAAAACGGTCATTGGAGGCGAGAAGACCAAAGAGTTTATTCTCGAGACGACGGGTGGAGGAGTTGCCGTCTTCGACTACGACCATGACGGCTGGCTCGACATTTTCCTGGTGAACGGCTCGCGACTCGATGGATTTCGGCGAGGCGAAGAACCCACCAGCCACCTCTACCGCAACAACCGGGATGGCACATTTACGGACGTCACGAAACGGGCCGGTCTGGCGCGTCACGGCTGGGGCCAGGGCGTGTGCGTGGGGGATTTTGGCAACGACGGCTACCTCGACCTGTTCGTCACCTATTACGGCCAGAACGTCCTCTATCACAACAACGGCGATGGCACCTTCAGGGACGTCACGCGGCAGAGCGGCCTGCTGACTTTGCAGGACCGCTGGAACACGGGCGCGGCTTTCCTCGACTACGATCGTGACGGGAACCTGGACCTTTTCGTGACCAGCTACGTGGCCTATGAGGATGCGAAGCGTTACAGTCACGGCCTCGGACAAAACTGCAATTGGAAAGGCCTGCCGGTGATGTGCGGGCCGCGGGGATTGGGCGGCGCGCGGAGCCTGCTTTACCACAACAACGGGAACGGGACTTTCACGGACGTTTCGGAAATTTCAGGCGTCTCAAAAGCGGGTCTAAATTACGGCTTCACGCCGTTGGTTCTCGACTACAACAACGATGGATGGCCGGATGTTTACGTGTCGAGCGACTCCGCGGCTTCTCTGCTTTTTCGCAACAACCACGACGGGACCTTTACCGAACTCGGCATCTCGGCCGGCGTCGCATTCAACGAGGACGGCCGCGAACAGGGTGGGATGGGGGCCAGCGCGGGCGACTACGACTGCGACGGGTGGCTGGATATCGTGAAGACCAACTTTGCCGATGACACCAGCTCTCTCTACCACAACCAGGGAGACGGCTCGTTCAACGATGTGACCTTTGCCGCGGGCTTGGGCTCCAACACGCGTTACGTCGGCTGGGGGGCGGGCTTCTTCGATTTCGACAACGATGGCTGGCCCGACATCTTTATCGCCAACGGGCATGTTTACCCGGAGGTGGATACCGCACCTATGGACTCGAGTTACGAACAACGCAAGATCCTTTACTGGAACTTGCGGAACGGCAAGTTTGAGGACGTCTCGCTGCGTGGAGGGCCCGGGGTCCTGCTGAAAAGATCGGCCCGCGGCGTGGCGTTCGGCGATCTTTTCAACACGGGCCAGATCGACATCGTCATCAACAATATGAATGCTCCCCCCACCGTCTTACACAATTCCTCCCCCGGCAGGAACCACTCCCTCCTCGTCCAGCTCATCGCCGCCCAGTCGAATCGCAGCGCTATCGGCGCCCGCGTCAGGGTCGAGGTCGGAGACCATCGCATGATCGAGGAGGTCAGGAGCGGCGGAAGTTTCTGCTCGCAAAACGACCTCCGACTGCATTTCGGGCTGGGAGCCAGCCGGGAGGTTGACCTTCTTGAGGTCCAGTGGCCGAGCGGCCGGAAAGAAGTTGTCAAGGGCGTGCCGGGCGACCAATGGGTTGTCTTCAAGGAAGGTGCGGGCGTCGTGCGGTCGCAAAAGTTTCTCGCCCGACCCAAGATTTTTAGCGACCTGTGATGCCCCGCAGGTTTTTTCTTCAAGGCGCGCCTCGGGCGCGAGAGACTCCGAATACCCGAGCGGGTCGTTCAAGGGTCTGATGGATCGCAGCGCCGCTCGACGCGACTCTATTCAGGCCAAACGCCGGGTGAAAGCGGGAATTGATTTTCGGGGGGAAGGAGTCCAGGATTAGCGGGCCGCCAGGAGCCCGGGATAGGCGGAGGCAGCGGACGTCAAGGGAGGGCTGTTGTGCCCTTCGCGTTTTTTCTCCGGACCCCCTCCGATCGGGGATTGAGCCGGGTGTTTTCTTTTCTGCTCACCCGCATATGTCGGGTCATGGCCGCGCGAGCGGCGCGCGGGTCGCGGCGTCGAAGCGCCCCGAGGATGTTGCCATGAAGTGCTAGGATCTTCGCGAGGTCGCCGTAATTACGCGCTACCTGTGTGCCGTGGTCGAAAAGAGTTTCGAGCACAACGGACATCATCCTTTTGAGGACATCGTTGCCGCAGGCCTTTTAATCGCAGAGGTCATCGGCCTGCACGGGAGGGCTCAAGCGCCCTGGAAGACCGCCTGGATGACTTGGCGAGGACACGGAATCTCAGCGGAGCAATCGAAATGAAAAGAAACCCTTGGTTTACGCATCCCATCCTGGTCTTGCTTCTTTTCGGTTCCCTGGGGGCCGCGCCCGCCGCGGCGGCAGACGCAGCCAAAGTAACGGTGAATTGGGACAAAGTAGTCCGCGTTTCGAAGACCACCGCGACACTCCAAGTCGTCGTAAACCCGCCGCTCCGTCGCGGGTCGGCCATCCACGACAGAGTTTTCCAGGTGCTTCGCGATTTGAGAGCGGACTATGTCCGCTACGTGCCGTGGTTGCCTTATCCGAAGCTCGGTGTGGCCGAGCTGGATCCCCCGCGGAGCGGTCGCACTTCCTGGGACTTCTCGCTCATTGATCCCCTTGCGATCGATTTTTTTGAGGCGACCGCCGGCCACCCCGTCATCATCAAT
>QHZM01000486.1 GCA_003224665.1 Acidobacteriota bacterium | reverse complement strand
CTCCCGGCCCGCCCGCAGTCTTTTTATAGTCTTCTCCGGGACAGCCCGGGGATTCCGCATAAAATGTGTTCCCTTTGTATCCAAGTTCGTTCAGGCCGGCGCGCGAAGTATAAAAACCGCGCACCACCTCCATCTTGATTAAATGGAAAAAGCGCGTGCCGGCGTTCTCAAGATCTTTTTCAGGGCGATCGTCGCTGGCGGACTTCAGCAGTTCCGTTTGCTGTTCCACCGTCAACGCCAGGAATCCTTTGCCGTAACGTCGCCCGGATTCCTCCGTCAACCACTTGATTCCCTCGCGATAGGTTTTCTCCTGGTCGCTGTTTTCGATATCCTCGACTGCCTTCGACCCGTAATACGCGATGGCCAGGGCGCGGTGTTCTGGCGCGAGCCGTCGAGCCGCTTCTCGCGCAGCCCCTGCGCTGAAGGCTGCGAGGTCGATCCACTCCGCCACTTCGGCGCTGATGCTTCTCCCGCCATCGCCCTGCGCGCCGGGGCTTGACTTCTCAGCCGTCTCCCCGAGCACCAGCTCGACAATTCGCCGCACGACCTCGAACTCGTTTTTGGAAAAGAACTGCGCCTCGAAAGGCGCGGCAGCGGACCGCGCGTAATCGGTCTCGGTGCCCGGCGGAGTCGGATGGAACCTGGCCTCGCTGGACAAAGCATGGCTCAGATGATCGTTCGAGGCTTCGTAGAGCCCGGGCGGCAGCGCGTGAATGTCTTCAGGCGGCGAAGCAGGGACTGGCGCGGTTCCTTTCGTGCTCACCGGCCTGCCGAGACTGACCAAGGTCGCCGCTTTCCCCACGCGGGCAAACCATTCCCGCCGAGTCAGCTCGTCTTCTCGCAAGCGCGTGACTAGTCCCTCTTGCGGGGTGGTTTCTCCGACATGTTTCCCGGGCATTTCGTCGATTTCGTCTTTTTCCATTCCAAGTTCCCCGCGACCTGGTGTCGCGCCTCAGAGATTTCCTTTCTTGTACTCCTCAGCGATGTAGTCTGCGGCACGGGCCGAAATCGCCATAATCGTAAGCGTCGGCTCGTAACAGCCTTGCGTGACGAAGACCGCGCCATCTGTGACACAGACGTTTTTCGCTTCATGGACCTGATTGAAGCGATTGACGACGCTCGTCCTGGGGTCGTTTCCCATCCGTGCCGTCCCGCACTCGTGGATGTTCTTGCCGAAAATGCTGAGCTCGGGTCTGGGTGGCTTCGGGTCCTGGAGCTTGAGGGCATCGAGGACTTCGAGAACGTCCTGCCGCATCGCCTTCGCCATGGCGCGCTCGTTTTCGCCGTAGCTCGCGTGAATGTGGAGCGCCGGAATGCCCCACGCGTCTTTCTTTTCGCGGTCGAGCTTGACGTAGTTGTCGTAGCGCGGCAGGCACTCGCCCTGGGCCATCATGCCGAAGTAGTAAGGAATCTCCTCGCGCACTCTCCGCCGGAACTGCGCGCCAAAGCCGGGCGTGGAAAAAGCCTGGGCGTAAAGTTGCTGGCTGGCGTCGCCGTCGAAGCGGTAGCCGCGGAAGAAGTTTCTATTCCGGTTGTTTCCGGTGTTGACGTACTTCGGGATCAGGAACCCGCACGGGTTGCCGGTCGGCTCGCGGACGGAGGACTCGAGCGGCGTGATGAACCCGCCGGCCCCTTGGAGCGTGAAATGGTCCATCAGGTAGTGTCCCAGCACCGCGGAGGAGTTCCCCACGCCGTTGGGGAAACGGCGCGAAGTCGAATTCAGCAGAATGCGCGTGGACTCGAGCGTCGAGGCCGCGAGCACAACCACCCTGGCGCGCGCCTCGCGGT
>QHZM01000485.1 GCA_003224665.1 Acidobacteriota bacterium | reverse complement strand
TGGTACCGCAACTTCGACCTCGCGGTTGAGCGCGAGCGGGGACTCGACGACCGCGAAGACCACCTTCTTGCGGGGAATTTTCTTGTTGCTCTTGACCCAGGGGATTCGGCCACTCTGGTCCTGAGCACAGACCACGCGCCCGACCTCGACGGGGCCCAGGCGCTTGAAAGGAGTGCGAAGTTTGAACGCTCCTTGCTCGAGCGATGGGCGACCGCGTATCCCGCCTTGTCCGAGGCAGCCCCGCCGTGGGTTCGTCAGCTGGTGCTCGCCGCAGACCAGTTTATTGTCCGCCGGTCGGTCGCGCGTGACCCCGATTCGCGCACGATCATTGCGGGGTACCACTGGTTCGGCGACTGGGGACGGGACACGATGGTCGCCCTGCCGGGTCTGACGCTATCGACCGGCCGCCCGGAAGTCGCTCGCCCCATCCTGCGAACCTTCGCGCGCTTCGCCGATCGCGGTATGCTCCCGAACTACTTCCCCGAATCGGGCCAGTCGCCTGAATACAGTTCCGTGGACGCGGCGCTTTGGTTCTTCGACGCGCTCAGGCAGTATCACGCTTCGACGCGCGACACCGACCTGCTCCGCGAGCTGTTTCCTTTGCTGGCAGAAATCATCCAGGACTGCGCGCAAGGGACGCGTCACCGCATCCATGTGGACCCTCAGGACGGCCTGCTCTATGCGGGCGAGCCCGGCGTGCAGCTCACCTGGATGGATGCCAAAGCAGACGACTGGGCAGTAACGCCGAGGACTGGCAAACCCATTGAGGTGAACGCGCTCTGGTTCAATGCGCTGACCACGATGGCGGATTGGGCCCGTATTTTAAAACGCTCGCCGCGCGACTACCAGAAGATGGCCGAGCACGCTCGCGTCGGATTCAGTCGATTCTGGAACGAGACCGCGGCGTGCTGCTTTGACGTCCTCGACGGGCCCCAGGGAAACGACGCGCCCTTGCGCCCTAATCAGATTTTCGCGGTTTCGCTGCCGGAAAGTCCTCTCACCCCAGCCCAGCAGCGCGCCGTCGTTGACGCCTGCGCGCGCCGTCTCCTCACGTCCTGCGGACTGCGCAGCCTGGCGCCGGACGACCCTCATTACCGGAGCTCCTACGTGGGACCACCCCGCGACCGAGACTCCGCCTACCACCAGGGGACCGTATGGGGATGGCTGCTCGGGCCGTTTGTCTTGGCCCATCTGCGCGTCTATAAGGACCCGGTTCTTGCGGCTTCCTTTCTTGAACCGATGGCACAACACCTCGGGACCTACGGCCTTGGCACCGCCGGTGAGATCTTCGACGGCGACCCGCCGTTTGCCCCAAGGGGCTGCATCGCGCAGGCCTGGACAGTTGGCGAACTCATCCGCGCCTGGACGACCGTTAAGATGTCACAGGCGAAGAGGCGAGGACCGCGGGCGAACCTCAGGTCTCGAAATTAAGTCTTGAGCTCAAGACCTGAGGCAGTTCCCACACGCACGTGCGCCCCGGTACCGGTACTTAGGTACTGTTGACTCCCATCGGTCGGGGGCTTGAAAATTTAAATAGATACTCAGCGAATCTTAATCGTGGCTACCCGCCGAACACTGCGGTACGCCGCCGAGGAAGAATGATCGAATTTGATCCCGAGAGGGAACGCTTCATCGCTCTATTCGCCACCAAGCTTAAAGAGCTGCGAAACAACCCGTACGCCCAACGCGATATCCGGGAGCTCGAGCGGTTTGCAGGACGCTGCCTGGACGCCGTCAAGCAGGCCGTTGACGGAGACCGGACAAAACTGGAGCGCTTCGTCCAGGAAAGCGCGCTCAACCGGGGGAAGGAGGGCTTCAAGGCCTGGCATGTCATGCAGGGGTTCGACGCGTTTCGCGACACCGCGAAGATGGTGCGCTGGTCGGACTGCGAAAGCTTTGTGAAATTGGACGACGTCCTGCACTGGGCCTCAAACACTTACGTGCGCGTCTATGAAGAACTGCTTACGGAACGAGGTCTGGTGCGGATGGTGGAGTCGTTGACGCTCGCCTTGGAGGCCAAGGAGAAATACACGTCCTCGCATTCCCAATCGGTCCAGAAGATCAGCGAGAACATCGCGGGCGTGCTCGGTGTAAATATCGGGCTGGCGGGCCTGTTCCACGATATCGGCAAGATCAATGTGCCGGACAGCGTGCTGACCAAGGCCGGCCCACTGACTGAGGAAGAGTGGGCACTCATCAAACAGCACCCCTATCACTCCTTCCGGATCATGTCCCCCATATATCCTGAGGCGGCATCCATCGTCCTGCGGCACCACGAAAGGCCCGACGGGCGCGGTTATCCGCTTGGTGAAACCGTCATCCCGGTTGAAGCCAATGTGGTCTCGGCGGCGGATACGCTGCACGCGATCTGCTCCAACCGAAGCTATCGTCGCCATGAAAAACTTGATTTCGCTCTGGAACAAATTCGGGAGAAAAAGGGAACGCAGTTCCTCCCTGAGGTGGTCACGGCGCTCGAGAAGACCTACGGAGACATGGCGGGCTTCCTCACGGAACTCAGCACGGAATAGGAGGGATTCGTCTTCATGGAAGCGGAATCAGCTCAGCAGGAACGGCGGCGGCCGCGAAAGCGCATGGGGGTGCGTCTGCCGATTTCGCTCGAATGGACCCCCAGACAAGGCGTCATCCGCCGGACGCGTGGGATGACCTTCGACATCAGCCCTCTTGGTGTTTACTGCCACGTCGAGGAGCCAATCCCCCAGGGCCAGCGGGTCGAATTTGACGTCGTATTCCCCGCAGAATTGACCGCCACCGCACCGCTCGCGATTCACTGCCGAGGGATCGCATTGCGAACGAAGATTGAAGGCCGCCTCTTCGGCGTGGCCGCTTCGATCGAAAGCCGTGACTCTCGGGACCTCGGCGAACTGGGCCTCGACCCGGAACGTCGCGTTCGCCGCCGCATCAAGCCGGAGCACGCAGTTTCCGTTGAATTTCCAGGCCTCCAGGCGGAGATCCGGGACTTCGGCGAGACGGGGGCTTTCATTGCAGACGAGCGGCCGCTTCCGATCGGACGCCAACTGGACGTCCAGTTCCGCATTGATGAGTCCGGCCCGCCCATCGAAGTCCGTGTCGTCGTCCGGCGCGTCGAGCCTCAGGTCGGAATGGCCGTGGAGTTTATTTCGCTGAGCCTGGAAGCGGCGACCCGCCTGCGGCAGATGGTCCGTCAAAACGACGCGCTTCCGGCCTTGAACATCCGCGGTGAATTAAGCCAGACCCCGATCCAGATTTGAGGACCCGCCAAGGCCACGGCTCAGCCGGGTTGCTGACACGCCGGGACCGCAATCCGTCGGCTAGTCTCTGCTCGCCTTATTCCGCTCCGAGCTTTTCAAGCACACTCAGGGCGCTTCTTCCCACCCATCACGTCTAATTTACGGTCAGAAATGAAATACTGAGCTATTTAAAAATCAAGGCAGCTCCAAGGGAAGTCAGGAACAAACTGTATCCGCTGCCGCGCGAGGCGTTAGAGCCCTGAGACCGTGTGTAGTCCTTGGATGGAGTGGGTAATTGCTCCATTTGTCCCGCCCTTTTCAAAAAATGCGGCCATCCCCAGGACACCTATAACTCCAGCTGTATCAACGAGATAGACAAATTCCGATCGAGAGATTAGATTTGGCTCAGGTCTTGCTGTGCAAGACATTGAACCTTGCATTATGGAAGCGTACATGAAGCCGGGGGGCACTGCGGGCTTGCGTTGACGGATCAGAAATTTTGAAAGAGGCCAAAACCCCGCCCGGCTCGACATGTGGAACAGACAGGGCCCGTGCCTGGCCCGCATTCGCGGACGAGGTGGCTAAGGGTCGGCTCTGCCTGACAGTCTGCCTCCTCTGAGCCCTTTTGGAGTCCATGACCCGAG
>QHZM01000484.1 GCA_003224665.1 Acidobacteriota bacterium | reverse complement strand
CGCCCAACATGTTCGCGACCACTGGCGAGCTGGTCGAGCTCACCAGAATCGCGGCGAAGTACGGTGGAATTTACACCTCTCACATCCGCACCGAAGAAGGCACCAACAGGTTCCGGGCCGTTAAAGAAGCCATCGAGATCGGGGAAAAGGCCGGCCTGCCCGCCCACATCCTGCACTTCAAGATGAACGCAAAAGTGAATTGGGGCCGGATGGGAGAACTGATCAAAGTCGTCCAGGACGCGCGCGACCGCGGAGTGGACGTCACCGCCGACCAATATCCCTACATCGCCGGAATGACTGGCGTGAAGCAGTGCCTGCCGCCGAAGTACCTGGAGGGCACGTCAGAAGAGATCGTAGAGCGCCTCAAGGATCCCAAAGCCCGCGCGGAAATCCGCCAGGCGATTGCCACCGGCCTGCCGGGCTGGGACAACAATGAAGTATTGAGCGTGGGCGGGTGGCACGGAGTCTTGCTCGCTCGGGTGGAAAAGCCAGAGAACAAGCAGTACGAAGGCAAGCGCATGGACAAAGTCGCCCGGATGATGGGCAAAGACCCGGTGGACGCCTTGTGCGACCTGCTCATCGATGAGGGAACCCTGCCGGAAGCGATCTACTTCAGCATGAGCGAGCCGGATTTGCGGCTGGCGATGCGACAGCCCTGGGTCGGCATCGGCTCGGACGGCGAGGCCGTCACTCCGGAAAGTGCGTTTGCGGGGAAACCGCACCCGCGGTTCTACGGGACTTTCCCGCGCATCCTCGGTTATTACGTGCGAGAAGAGAAAGTGCTCACGCTTCCCGACGCCATTCGCAAAATGACTTCACTCTCCGCTCAAATCGTCGGGCTCACCGACCGCGGCTTGCTTCGCCCCGGTATGGCCGCTGATATTGCGGTCTTCGACCCGAAGAACGTCGCCGACCGGGCAACGTTCGAAAACCCGCACCAGTATCCCGTCGGGATCCCTTACGTGATCGTCAACGGCATCGTCATCGTGGACAACGGGCAGCACACAGGCGCAAAACCCGGCCGCGTGCTCTACGGGCGGCGGAAGAAAATGTAAATACTCGGGCGACGCATGCCGATGACCAACTCCGGGGACACGTAATCGGCACGCATGCGTCGCCCCTACCGAGCAGGCGTGAATACAATGGCCACGCCTCCGCCGGACGCGAGGTGAACGGGCAGGCTTTCGCCGGCTTTCAACCGCTTTTTGTTCACGCTCAGGCTCGTCGCCCGTTTGTCGGCGTCGGGACCATCGGCGAAGATTTCAGCGTCGTACTCTCCCGGCCCGAGGAAGCCCAGCGGGATCTCCATATCGCGTGCGTCCCAATTGGTCATGGCGCCGAGGAACCAATTCTGGTCGGTTCGTCTCGCGATGGTGACGTACTTCCCTGGCTCGCCGTTTAGCACCTTCGTCTCATCCCACACGGTCGGGACTTTCTCGAGCAACTCCATCCCCGGCTGTTTTTCGTAGGACTCGGGATAATCGGAAAGCATGGCGAGCGGGCTTTCGAACACCACGTACATGGCAAGCTGATGCGCTCGCGTGCCCTGGCACATCGGCTCGACCATGCGGGGTTTGAACTCGCCCCGCGTGGCGTTCTGGAAGCAACCTGGCGTGTAGTCCATGGGCCCTGCGAGCATGCGCGTGAAAGGCAAAGTTACATCGTGCTCAGGAGTGACGCGTTCGCTCCACTTGCTGTATTCCATGCCCATCACGCCTTCACGCGTCAGCAAGTTCGGGTAGGCGCGGCGGAGGCCTGTCGGTTTGAAAGCGCCGTGGAAGTCCACGACCAGGTGATGCTCGGCCGCTTTGCGGACCACCCGCTCATAGAAATTCACCATCTCCTGATCGTCACGGTCCATGAAGTCCACCTTGACGCCCGCGACGCCCCACTTCTCATAAAGAGGGAAAGCTTCCGCCATGTGTTTCTGCACTGCCTCCCAGCGCATCCAGAGCAGGACCCTGACGCCGCGTTTCCGCGCCTTGTCCAGGATCTCGGGTAGGTCCACGGCCGCGATCCAATGCGTGATGTCCTCATGGGTTGACCAACCCTCGTCGATCAGCATGTACTCCAGGTGATGGTCGGCGGCGAAGTCGATGTAGTGTTCCATGGTCGCCGTGTTCATCCCCGGCTTAAAATTCACCCCGCGCGCGAAGCTCCCGGACCACCAGTCCCAGGCCGCTTTGCCCGGCTTGATCCAAGAGGTATCGGAAAGGGCGGACGGGGCGCTGAGATTGAGCACGAGGTCGCTCGATTCGATGAGGCCGCCGGGGATTTGACTGACGAGCAGGCCGCGTAGTCGGTAAGGTCTGCTTCAAGCAGAGCCGCCCAGGGCCCGCCGGCCATCTCGATCAATAGCGGCAAGGCAACAATGGAAGCCGGCTTGATTCGGTCCAGGCTGACGCGCCGGTAATCGCCTTCGTAGCTCGTGGTGTAGGAGCCGAGGTTGAGGGCGTAGGCGTAGGCCTCTCGGGCGAAGTAGAAGCCTGTGTTCTCGGCGGCAAGTGTAAACCGCCCGAGCGCCTCCTGCTCCGGCAGGGAATACCGGAAAGCCGCGCCCTCGTTGTAGGCACGAAAGATCAGGTCAACGCGGCGCCCCGGCGACCTCCGCTCGCGCAGACTGACCGCAAGCTGATTGTAATGGTTGCGCACGGTGCGGCGCGCCCCAAAGAGGTTCTGCCAGGACTCGTCACGCGATACCGTATCCGTCCGCAAGACCTCGAAATCGCGGTCGAGAGGCCTCTCACCCTGAAAGTCGAGTCCAAGGGGCGAGTCCACGAGAACCGGGGCGCCCTTGTAAGACACGCGGTAATAGGCGCGTTCACCCGGCAGGTAAGGCTGGGGATTTGCCTTCAACTCGAAAGAGATTGACACGTTGCCGTCCGGCGAAGTCACAGTGAGCGGCGCGGAATTCCCGGGTTCCATCCCGGCTCGCAACGGCGAAACCGGCAACAACAAGAGAATGGCTGTGATCCCGACGTTGCGCAACATTTGACGGACCTCCAGGATTGTAAGCATCGTACGGACGCCGACAGAGAAGAGTAAAACTCGAACTCAGCGGAAAGCCAGGTCTTGTCACTTCGGTGGGACTGAAATTCGAGTCGGTAAATTGCAGCGGGCAGCCTGGCCCTTTCCTCCTGTCGTGGAC
>QHZM01000211.1 GCA_003224665.1 Acidobacteriota bacterium | reverse complement strand
TTCGCAGAAATAAAATCCGCCTGGAACTTCTCCCCTTGCTCCGAAGAGACTTCAACCCGGAGGTGGTCACCCTGCTCAAGGAACTCGCCGACCGCGCGCGGGACGATGAGGCCGTCCTCGAGCAACAGGCCTCGGAGCGAGCGCGGACCTGGCGGGTTAGGGAGGGACGCGAGGAAAGGGTCCCTGTCCGCCCGCTCCTCGGCTTCCCGCCCGCCATCGCGCGGCGAGTCCTGCGCCAGATGGTGCAGGCGGCGAGCAACACTCTGCGCGGGGTCACCCACCGGCACGTCGAGGCGCTGCGCCGCTTTGCCGCGGAAGCCCAGAGCGGCCGCACGCTCTCCTTGCCGAATAACTTCGTAGCGCGCAAGGAGTTCGATTGGTTGACCATTGCGCCCGGCTCCCGGGAGCCCTGCCCTGCCGGTTTTTCGTACCCCGTAAGGGTTCCCGGGGAGGTCTTTGTGACAGAACTTGATGTGACTTTCCGGTTCAAAATTGTCAAGCCAGGGGGGTACGGAAAGGCGTATAATGGCAGTGAAGCTGCGGGGTTGGACCCCCAGAAGCTGTCCGAGGGCCTGGAGTTAAGGAACTGGCGCGCCGGCGACTATTTTCAGCCGGTGGGGAGCACAAGGCCCTGGAAACTCAAGGAGCTCTTCCGCGAGCGGCGGATCCCTTCGAGCCAGCGCAAGCTCTGGCCCGTGCTGGAAAGCGGGAAAGAAATTGTCTGGGTCCGCGGCTTTCCTCCAGCTTTCCCGGCGGCGGCCTCTACCGACTCAAGGGCGGTCCTGGTGATTGAGGAGGCGACCCGGGCAGCCGTTTAGCTGGAGCGGGGAGGCAACCCGATGAGAAGGAGACTCAAAGCAGCCGCTCCAAGACGTCCTTCCTCGCAGCGGTCGGAAGAGTTCCCCGAGAACAACCTGCGCGTGGTCTTTACGGAGAAACAGATCCGAAAACGCGTCGGCGAACTGGCCAAGGAGATCAGTCGCGACTACCAGGGCAGGGCGCTGCACGTCATTGGGATCCTCGAGAACAGCTTTATGTTCATGGCCGATTTGATTCGAGCCCTGAAGGTGCCTGTGGTCTGCCACTTCATGAAAGTGGAGACGCGCGACCGTACGGAAGGCGGAGTCGCCGTGCGGGAACTCCTTTACACTCCCAAGGTGGAGGTTGTGGGCAAGGATGTCCTGCTCGTGGATGGCATCCTGCAGTCCGGCGTCGTCCAGGAATATTTGCACCGGTACCTGCTCGGTCAAGGGCCGGCTTCGCTCCGCACGGCCGCACTGGTCGAGAAGACCAACGAACGGAAAGTGGACCTCTCAACCGACTACAGCGCCTTTAAGACCTCGGCCAAATTTATTGTGGGTTACGGGCTTGGATACCAGGATAAATACCGAAACTTGGCATATCTTGCGTCGCTCGCCTGAAGGGCAAGGGGGGCAGAGCCCCCGAGGCGGTTTGACGCATCTAAATAAGCGTGTGGAGAACCTAAGGCATTACGGGCCGTTCGAGGGGGGGTACGGGAGGAGAACAGAGTGAACTCAACGGTCAAGAACATCATTTTCTGGGTCGTGATGGCCGTCACTGCCTTGTTGATCTGGGCGGTGGTCAAGTCCAGCACCGGAGAGAAGATCCAGGATCTCACCTTTACGCAATTCATCAACGAGGTGAACAAGGACAACGTCCACGACGTGACGATCGTCGGGACCGATGCCACAGGGACGCTGAAGCAGCCGAAGGAAAACGGCAAGTTCAGGACGACAATTCCTTCCAACTATCCCGAACTTTACAAGGCCCTGCTGGAGAAGAATGTTGATGTCAAACAGAAGGACAGCTCCGGGAGCAACTGGATGACCTGGGTCGCCAACGGGCTCCCCATGATCCTCCTGTTGGGCGTCTGGATCTTCATGGTCCGCCAGATGCAGAGCGGCGGCAACAAGGCCTTGTCGTTTGGCAAGAGTCGCGCGCGCCTGCTCTCCACGCAGCAGAAGAAAGTGACGTTCAAAGATGTGGCGGGCGTAGACGAGGCCAAAGAAGAGTTGCACGAGATCATTGAATTCCTCCGCGAGCCGCAAAAGTTCCAGAAGCTCGGCGGGCGAATCCCGAAGGGCGTGCTGCTCGTGGGCCCTCCCGGAACAGGGAAGACTCTCCTGGCGCGAGCGATTGCCGGAGAGGCTAACGTCCCGTTCTTTTCCATTTCGGGCTCCGACTTCGTCGAGATGTTCGTTGGAGTCGGCGCGTCACGAGTCCGGGACTTGTTCGAGCAAGGCAAGAAGAACGCGCCCTGCATCATCTTCATTGACGAAATCGACGCGGTCGGCCGCCACCGCGGCGCCGGCCTGGGCGGGGGTCATGATGAGCGCGAGCAGACGCTGAACGCGTTGCTGGTGGAAATGGACGGGTTTGAGTCAAACGAAGGCGTCATCCTCATCGCCGCCACCAACCGTCCGGACGTGCTCGACCCCGCACTGCTTCGTCCCGGCCGGTTCGACCGCCGAGTGGTGGTGCCACTCCCCGACGTCGGAGGCCGCGAGGGCATCCTGAAAGTCCACACCAAGAAAATCCCGCTCTCCGAGGATGTGGACATCTCGGTGCTGGCCCGCGGGTCGCCCGGCTTTTCGGGGGCCGACCTTGCGAACCTCGTCAACGAGGCGGCGCTGCTTGCCGCACGACATAACCGCAAGCAGGTGATGATGGGGGACTTTGAATCATCCAAGGACAAAGTCCTGATGGGCGCTGAGCGCAAGTCGCTCATCCTCTCCGAAGAGGAGAAAAAGAACACCGCTTTCCACGAGGCCGGGCACGCGCTGGTGGCCGCCATGGTGCCCTACGCCGACCCGCTCCATAAGGTCACCATCATCCCGCGCGGTATGGCGCTCGGAGTGACCGCTTACCTCCCCGAGGGCGACCGGCACACTTACACGAAAGATTACCTCGAGTCCCGCCTGGCCATCATGATGGGCGGACGAGTCGCTGAAGAGCTCTTCCTCAACCACATCACTACCGGCGCCGGCAACGACATCGAGCAGGCCACCGAGCTTGCGCGCCACATGGTCTGCGAGTTCGGCATGTCCGACCTGGGGCCGCTTGCCTTCGGCAAGAACCAGCAAGAAATTTTCCTGGGACGCGACCTCGCGACCCAGCGCGACTTCAGCGAGGACACCGCCATCAAAATCGACCTGGAAGTTAAAAAGTTCGTGATGAACGCCTACCAGCGGGCGAAGGACGTCCTCTCTTCCAACCGCGAGACGCTGGTCCGCATCGCAGAGGCCCTGCTCGTGCGCGAAGTCCTGGACGCGGCCGACGTGAAATTGATCATCGAGGGGAAACCTCTTCCGGAACGCGTGAAGCCCCGGATCTCCGCGCCCGAAACGACCGAGGTGCTCAAACCCCAGCCCGCCGCTCCGGGACTCGCCGGCCGCGAGCGCCCGCAACCGGCATAAGGCCGCGCGCTTCAGGCTCCGGACCGCAAGCGTCCTTCGAGAGGAGGGCCGTCACTCCAGGCGAGCCCCTCGCGCTCCTTTCCATCCAACCTTTTACTTTTGACCCGCGCCTCCCTCAATATTCCGCCCTCCGGGCACTCTCCGACACCCTATTGAGAATTCCATTTTATTGTCACGCTCCTTCCTGCTACCCTGAGCGCCTGATGGCGCAAGGAAAGGAATAGTCATTTTAAGCGGCTTCTGCGGCACGGCTCCCGACAAGGATCGTCGGGACAGGTTCCGCCGTGCCTTAACGCGCCGCTCGTCACAATAATATGCAGTCCTCAGTAATTCATCCTGGAGGAGGCACATGAAACCTTTTACTGCCGAGGTCGTGGGCACGATGCTGTTGGTTCTCCTGGGAGACGGCGCGGTCGCCGGATGCTTGTTGAGCCGGTCGAAAGCGGAGAAGTCCGGCTGGATAGTCATTGTGACAGGGTGGGCGATGGGTCTTGCCGTCGCCGTTTACGCCGTCGGGCGCATCAGCGGAGCGCACCTGAATCCGGCGGTGACTCTGGGCCTGGCCGTGATCGGCAAGTTCCCCGCAAATCGCGTCCCTCAATATATCCTGGCGCAATTCATCGGCGCCTTCTTAGGGGCGACGCTCGTGTGGCTCGCGTACCTGCCCCATTGGGCTGACACGGAAAGCAAGGCACTGAAACTCGCCGTGTTCTCCACCGGGCCTGCAATTCGGCGGTTGCCCCTCAACCTCGTAACCGAGATCATTGGGACGTTTGTACTGGTCTTCGGGATCCTGGCAATTTCTGCCAACACGGAGGCATCCCAAAGCGGCCTGACGCCATTGCTCGTCGGCCTTTTACTTTGGGCCATCGGGCTATCTCTTGGCGCTCCCACGGGGTATGCCATCAATCCTGCCCGTGACCTGGGGCCGCGGATCGCGCACGCGGTCTTGCCCATTGCCAGCAAGGGCGGGTCGGACTGGGGCTACTCGTGGGTGCCGGTGGTCGGCCCCCTCATCGGCGGGATTGCCGGCGCTCTGGCATTCGCAGGACTGTTCGGCGCCTAGGCAGAGCCAGAGGAAGTTGAGCGGTACCGGCAGGATGAATCGTCGTCCGAACTTTGACCTCAATATTCAAGGACGGGGCGTCCGCCTCGGCGAGCGAACCCTCATCATGGGCGTGCTGAACGTGACGCCCGATTCTTTTTCAGATGGCGGACGGTTCCTCGACCCTGACCGGGCTGCCGCACACGCTGCGGAAATGGTGAGCCAAGGCGCCGACTGGATAGACGTCGGCGGCGAATCCACGCGTCCCGGCTCCCAGCCGATCGCGGCGGAGGAAGAACTGCGGCGAGTCCTGCCCGTGGTCCGCGCCCTCCGGCGGAAGTTGCCGTCCGTCCCTATTTCCATTGACACGACCAAGGCACTCGTCGCCGAGGAAGCCGTCCGCGCAGGCGCGGCGATCTTGAACGACATCAGCGGTCTCCGCTTCGACCCGCGCCTGGCGGAAGTCGCGCGCTGGCATGGCACGCCGCTGATTCTCATGCATCTCCGCGGCCGGCCGGCCACGATGCAGCGGTTGCCCTTCGCCCGTTCGATCGGGCGTTCGCTGCGGGGAGGACTCGCAAGTTCCATCCGGCGCGCCCGGGATCTTGGTGTTCCCCGGTCGCAGTTGATCATTGACCCCGGCATGGGATTCGGCAAGTCGCGCCGGCAGAATTTTGAAATCCTCGCGAACCTCGAGCAACTCCGGCTCTTTAAACTTCCAGTCCTGATCGGAACCTCCAGGAAGTCGTTCGTTCAGGCCGTCGTCGCCGGCGAAGGCCTGGACGCCTCGAGGCGGCCGGCGAAACGACCGAGGGACTATTGGGCGCTGACGAAAAAGGCCATGCCGGGTCAACGCCGCGCGCACGAGTCGCTTAATAGTCTCGACCTCGGGGACTCCGCCGCAGTTGCCGCGGGCATTCTCGCGGGCGCCCACATCGTTCGCGTGCATGACGTGGCCGCGATTGTCCCCGCTGTCCGCATTGCGGACGCCGTCCTTCAAGCGGGCAAGTGGCGACCATGAAGCCGAGGCGCTCTCGCTTCCCTGCCTGCCACCCTCTTTTCTGAGGTCCGGACCCGCATTTCGAGGCTAGCGCCGTTCCAACTTAGTGTGCCGAAATGCTTAAGCCAGGGCCTTTGCAGAATGTTCGAACGCGCTGCTCACGGAAATAGTCCCAAATAGTTGGAACGGCACTAGCCGCTAACTCCCGTGTGCAGCTACAATGGAAGACGATGAGGGAGAAACCACTACTCTTCGGCACGGACGGCGTGCGAGGCGTTGCCGGCCGGAGCCCCCTTGACCGCGAAACAGTCTGGAAGCTCGGCCGGGCACTCGGCATGGTGCTCGATAAGACTGTCCCGGCACGCCCTTTGCGCGCCGTACTGGGAGAGGACACGCGCGAGTCAAGCGCCTTCATCTCGCGGACATTCGCGGCAGGGCTCGAGTCAAGCGGGGTCGAAGTTGTTTACGCGGGAGTCATCACCACGCCCGGCGTGGCGTTCCTCGCTCGCCGTCACCGATTCGCGGCCGGCGTGGTCGTCTCGGCGTCCCACAACCCTTATCAGGACAACGGCATCAAGGTGCTGTCCTCGGAGGGGATGAAGCTGCCGGAATCCCAGGAACTCGAAATCGAGCGCAAGCTTGACGAGTGCGGCTCCCCGCCCCCGGGGACGTCCGACGCGCCCCTCCGGCAGGCGCCGCAACTCGTCGCCGATTACGTGGACTACCTCGCCGGCCTGGTCCCTCAAGGCTGCGACCTTTCAGGCTACCGGCTGGTGATGGACTGCGCCCACGGGGCTTCTTCGCGGGTGGTTCCGGAACTCGTGAGCAAATTAGGCATCAAGGCTCGCGTGCTCAACCACGAACCAAACGGGCGGAACATCAACCTCGAATGCGGCTCTCTTTACCCGCACGCCGTGGCGCAGTTGACCCAATCCACGGGCGCGGACCTCGGCGTCGCCTTCGATGGCGATGCGGACCGCGCCATCTTTGCGACGCGCGAAGGCCGCATCGCCGACGGCGACCACGTGCTTTTCGCAGCCGCGCCGGATTGGAAAAAGCGCGGCGCGCTCCGGGGCAACGCCGTCGTGGGGACGCTCATGACCAACGTCGGCCTGGAGCTGGCTCTTGCGCGCCAGGGAATCGGGCTCAGGCGGACGGCGGTCGGGGACAAATACGTGCTCGAAGAAATGCTCCGCTCCGGAATGAACCTGGGGGGCGAGCCTTCCGGCCACATCATCTTTTCCGACCTCTCGCTTGCCGGCGACGGGATCATCACCTTGCTCCAGATGCTGCGCCTGATGGCGGAAACGCGGGAGCCTTTCGAGCGGCTGGCCGGCGGGCTGAAGCAATTCCCCCAGGTCATCCGGAACGTGCGCGTTAAAGAGAAACCTCCGATGGAGTCCTTGCCGCCGGTCGCCCGCGCCATCGAGGAAGGCCGGCAAGCGTTTGGCGAGCGGGGACGCGTCGTGGTTCGTTATTCCGGCACGGAACCTTTGGCTCGCGTGATGGTGGAAGGGGAACACGCCGAAGCCGTGGAACTTCACGCGAGGAGAATTGCCGAAGCGATCGATCTGGTCCTTGGGGCGCGGTGAATGCCGGACCTTGACGCCCGCGCCCGCCACGCGAGCACTGCGCCCGGTCGATGAGGCCTACGCGGAGCTTGAAAACGAGAACTTGCCGCTGCGGGACGAAATGGGGAAGCCCCTGGTGGGTCGCCGGCGCATCATTGACCGCCGCCAGCGGCTCGAGCAGTTGCTCAAGACCTTGCACCAGCTCGAGGCGAATCCCTCGGACCTTGTCCTGACCACCACGCTCCTCGTTCAGACCGAGGCCCTGGCGGACGACCTCTTCGACCTTTCCCAGATGGCCTACGACAACGACCGCGAGGAATTGGCCAAGCGCCTGTCTGACACAGAAGCCACGACGGACCACAACGCGGACCTGGTCGAGGGCTACACGCTCGATCTCGCCGCGCTCAAACAACAACGCCTTGAGGAACTGGAGAAGGAAAACCGCGGCCTGCAACAAAAGCTCAAAGAGTCCGAGCACCGGAACAAGTCCAGGTTTTTCCGGCGTTGAGCGTTCGGAGCTTCAAGCCGCCTTGACGAACGGCTAAGCGGTTATCCGTCCCCGGTCGTCAACTTCGTCCGGCCGAATGAAACGACCTGTTCACGATGCGTCCTTTGCTGTCGAAAGTTCACCAGTCGTTTCGCCGCGGCGCGGCCCAAAAGCAACCCGGCACTTGACTCGGACATCGAAAAGGCAGGTCTTGCCGCAGCACCGCAAAGAGAGGCGCCGCCATGCCAGTTCGAATTCTTCCTTGGCTCGTTTTAGTCGTCATGCTTTCGCAGGGAGGCGCCGCCGGCCAGAACCCGAGCGCGCCCGCCTCCGCGCCGGCCAAGGTTACCTCCGAACCGGCCCCACCAAGATTGGTTGTGCCCGCCAACACAACCATTCCTCTTGAGCTCAGGAACACCATCAGTTCGCGCACTGCCTATGTGGGACAATCGATTTATTGCGAGACGATTTATCCGATCACGATTGGCAACCGCATCGTGATTCCGGTGGGAAGTTACGTCAAAGGCGCCGTCACCCAGGTGATTCGTCCGGGACGGGTCAAAGGGAAGGCTCAAATCGGCCTGCGCTTTGAAAGTATCACCTTGCCCGAAGGGACCACGCGCCCGCTCCGCGCCACTCTTTCCGCCTATGCGGGAAACGGCAAAGAAGGATTCCGGCGTGACGAGTCGAAGATTGAAGGCGAGTCCTCCAAAGGGCAGGACGCCGGGACCGTTGCGATCACTTCAGGTCAGGGCGCAGCCATCGGGGCGATCGCCGGGCGCAGTATCAAAGGGGCTGGGATTGGAGCCGCCTCGGGTGCCATCGGCGGGCTGATCTGGGTGCTGGCGACGCGGGGCAAGGAAACGGGGCCGAGCATGTAACCGGCCGCCCAGTCTTGGATGAGCCGGCGCGACCGTCCCCAGCCTTTCCAGCTTCAGCTCACTGACAGGTTGACCGTAGTGTTACGGGTCACGTTATTGGACCCAGCCGTATGGGTGCCGGTCACGGTGAGAGTGTAATTCCCCGGCCCGAGACCCGTAGTTTGCACAGACGGCGGAATGTAGTTCCCGCAGGCTACCCAGAGCAGCGTCAACAGCACAAGCGTCCCGAGGGCCAGCCGCCGGGCAGGTGCCCGTTGACCCCGGCGCCGGGTTCCGTGTGCGATGGCCGCGGCGAGGGCCAGCAGCCAGAGCATCCCGAGGATCGTCACGTAGTCCCAGGGCCTTTCGCGCCAGGGTCCGCCGGGCCATACCCTCGAGGGCGCCGTCGTCTTCACGGTCAGCGTAGCCGTCGCGGCCGAGGTTCCGTCCGGCGTCACAGAAGTCGGAGAAATAGAACAAGTCACTCCCCGGGGCAGGACTCCGCTAATTCCATTGCAGCTAAAAGATACTGCCTCATTGAAACCGTTCGAAGGCGCGACAGAGATCGTGTACGTCGCCGAATCACCCGCCGCGATAAGGGCGAGCGGAGGAGAAGCTGAGACGGAGAAGTCCGCAAGAACAATTTTAAGCGGCACCGAGAAGGTCTGAGATCCGCTCGCGCCGTTCACGTTGAAGTTGAAAGGATTGGCGGTGGACCCCGAAAGGCCGCTCACCGTCATGGTGCTGCTCTGTCCCACGGTGATTGACGATGGGTTAAAGGAGCACGTGGCGCCGCTCGCGAGAGTGAAAACACAGCATCGCCCGTCCCCGACAGGCTCACGCTGTGCGGGCTGCCGGTGGCGCTATCGGTAACCGTCAACGAGCCGGTTCGACTGCCGGACGCGGTTGGAGTGAACGTGATGCTAAAAGGACAGCTTGCGCCCGCGGCGAGAGACCCCGTCGTGAGGCAGGTGTCGGTCTCGGCGAAGTCTCCGGTGATGGCGATCTTGGTGATGTCGAGCTGGGCGCTGCCGCTGTTGGTCAGTGTGACCGTCTGAGGCGCGCTCGTTGTGCCGAACGTCTGGTTGGTGAACGTGAGAGTCGTCGGCGAAAAAGTTACGGCCGGCGCCGGGGTCGCTCCCGTGCCCGTGAGAGCGACGTGTTGCGGGCTGCTCGCAGCGTCGTCCGCGATGTCAACCGACGCCGTCCTCGCCCCTGTCATTGTGGGCGTGAAAGTCACGTTGATCGTGCAGGTGCCGCCCGCGGCCGCAATCGGGCTCGTGCTCGTGCAATTATCGGTCTCGGCGAAGTCCCCGCTGTCCGTGCCGGTGATCGTGATGCTCGAAAAGGTGAGCGAGGCGCTCCCGACGTTGGTCAGTGTCACCGTCTGCACGGGGCTCGTCGTCCCCGTAGCCTGGCTTTCGAAAGTCAGCTTTTGCACGGAGAGCGCAACTCCGGGCGCGGCCGTGGGGTCAATCTTGGCGACGAAAGCATCCCCAGCCAAGGCCGCGCCGCTTACGACCGTCTGGAAAACACCCGCAGTGGCCGGGAAATTCGACGATTGGGTCCCGCCCGCGACGAAGGCATTTCCGGATGAGTCCACGGCGATGGCCTGGCCAAAGTCCGAGCCGCTACCGCCCAGATAAGTCGAATAGACGAGCGCGCCGGTCACCGCGTCGAGCTTGGCGACGAAAGCGTCCGGACAGGGGCTGCCGCTACACGTCCCGCCACCGAAACTCGACTGCAGCGGAGTCTGCAACGGGAAGTTCGCGGACTGGGTCGGGCCCGTGACGTAGGCGCTGCCCGATGCGTCTACGGTGATCCCAACCCCACCGTCAATACTGCTTCCTCCGAGGTACGTGGAATACACCAGCGATGAGCCTGTCAGATCGAGCTCGGTCACGAACGCATCAGCGAGTCCGTTGTTGACGGTCTGAGGCGCGCCTGGAGTCGTCGGAAAACTCGACGACTCTGTGTCACCTGTCACATAGGCGTTCCCCGAAGAATCGACCGCAATGCTGAAACCCCGATTGAAACCGCTGCCGCCCAGGTAGGTCGAGTACACCAGCGCCGTCCCCGTCGGGTCGAGCTTTGTGATGAAAACATCCGCAAACGCGCAGCTTTGAGGAGGGCCTGGGAGAAAGCTCGAACATAGCACCTGGAACGCGCCGGAGGTCGTTGTGAAGTCCGGCGAGTAGGTGAAGCCCGTAACGTACGCGTTACCGTAGACGTCCACGGCGATACCCTGTCCGGTATCCGCGGCCGAGCCTCCGAGATAAGTCGAGTAAACCAAGCCGGAGCCGGCGCCATTGACAACCGCCACAAAAGCGTCCGCGCCACCCGCGCTTGCCGGCTGCAAGGAACCCGTAGTGGTGGGGAAATTTGTGGACTGGGTCGAGCCCGTCACGTACGCATTCCCCGAGGAGTCCACCGCGAGACCGAAGCCAAAGTCCGCCCCGCTGCCGCCGAGATACGTTGAGTAAACCAGGGCGGAGCCGGTGGGGTTGAGCTTGACCAGGAACGCGTCATCGCTCCCGCCCCCGTAGGCCTCCTGTACCGCGCCCTTGGTCGTGGGGAAATTTGCGGAGGACGTGTACCCGGCCACGAAGGCATTCCCGGCGGAATCGATTGCGATGCCGGCGCTCCGGTCGAACCCGCTCCCGCCGAGGTAAGTTGAATAGACCAGCGTCGTTCCCGTGGGGTCCAATTTGGAGATGAAGACGTTTGAAACGCCGAGGTTCGAGGCCTGCAACGGGGTCGAGGTGGGAAAGTCGGAGGAGGAAGTGGAGCCCGTCACGTAAACGTTGTCTGAGGCGTCAACGGCAATCCCGTCGCCCACGTCTGCGTTCGTCCCGCCCAGATAGGTCGAATAGCTCAGCACGGGATCGATGACGAGCGGCCTTCGAGTGTCGTACGCCGCAATCTCGAAACCGATTCGGTCCCTGCCGCTCAGCACGTAGCGGGCATCGATGTAATGCCTCGATTGGGCAGTCCCCGCTACGGAAGCCGCGGTGTCTTGATAGACCACCGGCCTGCGGAACCTGACTTCCCCTTCTTCGGCGCGAAGCAAGAGGTCCCCTTCGGGCGTAATTCGGAAGCCCCGCCCGGCCGGCGCCATGCCCTCGAGTCCCAAGTTGATCTTGCGGGGGTCTGCTCCGGGCGAGACCACAAAATCGCATTCCACCTGCCCCGGGTTCCCGTAAAAAATGAGGTCCACTCCGGGATACACGCTTCTGTACCGGACCCTGGCAAAGTTCGGAATACCCGATTGCCACTTTTTCGGATCGTCGCCGATGAAGTAGCTGCTTTTTCCGGGGAGCTCGTCAAGTCCTTCGACCTGGGCCGCAGGGTCAGCGCCCACGAGCCCGACGCGCACAACTCCCGACGCCGACGCAGAACGCGGGGCGGGCGGGAATCTCCCGGCCGTGGCCGCGTTGCCTGGCGCCTCACTTTGGTCCATTCCGGTTTTTGCGCCCGACTCGTTCAGGTGGAGCGCGAGCACGGCCTCACTCGATGCCAGAAAGAGGACATAGCCCGGACCTCGCGAAAGAAACTTGACCCGGTTGTCAGTTTGCCCGCGGTTTGCCTCGAAAATGAGGGGTAATTTCAGGAATCGTCCCCTCGGTCGGGCGGGATTTCTGTGAGCGCGCTCGGATTTCTTGGAATGAGCAGCGGGGACGGCTGGGTCAGTTCTGGCCTGACCGGTCAGGCCGCAACAGAGGATCAGAGAAAAAAATTCCACTCGGAATTTCCGCAAGACCCCACCTCGGTCGATTTCAGTAAGATGCGCCTATCCCTGAGGGGTTGCGTCAGGGATGCGCCTATGTCGAAACTGATAGGGTGTGTTCGACCTAGAGGGCTGTCAGGGGTACGAGCCTGAGCCACCCTGGCCCAATTCGGCTCGAGGTCCGTCGGCCCGGCCGTCTGTGGCTTCCGGGCACGCGACTCCTCGTCGGCGACCTCAAGTCTCGCCTGCCGGCTCCACATCAGTCCGCCTGGGCGGCGGGAGCTGCATTGGCGTCCCACACGAACACGACGGACTGGCCCGCGAAGCGCCCTCTTCTTCGTCCGCACCAGCCATCGGATCTCGTAAGTTTCGGTCTGGTGGCAGTGACTACAGTGAAGCGTCGCGGGCTTCAGCGATTCGCTTTCGTCAAAAAAGTCTCGTTCGTCCATACCGCCACTATTCTACCCCGAAAGTGCCGGTACTCCGAAGCCGAATGCGACGCTTTCTCGTTCCCCTCACGGCCCGGCGGCCGGGCTGCGCAAGGACGCGGGCATTCCCGATCGTGCTCGCTCCCGTCAAAGAGAAGGCCTTCGACGAAGGAAAGCGGGACCCAGCCAGACCAGCGCCACTGCGTCAATCAACAGGTGGGCCGCCATCGAGGGGTAGAGGCTTCCCAGGCGGATGACGGGATAGGCCAGGAGAGCTCCCAAGACGGCCGCGCGCACCACACCGCTGAGTCCCTGATAGACATGGGCTAACCCGAAGATTACAGAAGAAATTACCCAGCTCCAGGAAACGGAATGAAACCACCCGCTAAGTTGGCTGAAGAGGAGGCCGCGGTAAAGATATTCTTCGCAGAGAGCCGCCGTCGGCGCCAGGATAAAAATGCACCACAGTTCCTCCTGGCGCGTTTCTGGCAGCAGGTGGCGGACCAGTTCGGACTCTTCGGGCCACCATTCCCGGCGCTCCAGAAATAGAATCAGAACCATGGTCGTCAAGGAGATCAAAGTCAATGTTACGGCCCAGCGAAAGAAGGCCGAGAAGGACACCATGCGGAAGCCCGTCGCCGCCAAGCTTTGAGAGGTGAAATACATCACGACTGCACCCACCCCGGCCAGGAACCACTGGGAAAGGACCGCCGAAAAATAAAGTGCTGGACGGGGAGCCTGCCGGATCCTGCTCCCCCGTGTGGTGAGAAACGATAAAGCCGGAACGCCCGCCAGCAGAAGGAGGACGAAGAGGAACTCCACCGCTCTCGTAAGCATGCAATCGCCCTTGCCGGCTCAGTGTCTGAAACCTGGCTGAACATTTAGTGTTTGACGCCAGGAGAGGCTCCAGGGAGGGCAAAACAACTAACACATCCTCATCCAGGGTGCAACCACCCCGGAAGGCTGAATGGAATGGTTCGGGACCCGGAAGCCGGGGAAAGGTCTGAGAAAGTCACACTCGAGCAAGCTCGAGGGACGGGCCCCGCTAACGGAGCAAATAAGACCCCAGGACCGCGCGGCAGCGGTCGCGATAAGGTTCTAGTGGGGCCTTCTCCTCTCCCATCAGCCACTGAAGGCAATAACCGTCCACGAGGGCGCGCACGACACCCGCGGCGTCCTCCGGCTTCACCGGCCGGAATTGCCGCTGCTTGATTCCCTCCACGACAATCGCCTTGTCCCGCTCCCGGCAGCGGTCGAAGAAGGCCGCAAAAAGCCCGCGAAACCGGTCAATGTGGACTCCCATTCCCAGAAAGTCGAAAAGGACACGGTAGACTTTACGGTTGACCTCGGCGCCGTGGAAAAGGACCTCAAGCTCCGAGGCGAGGCAGGCCCGAGGCGAGTCCTGGGCCCGCACGACTTCGTCTAGAGTGGAGTTGAGCTGAGAGAAAAGCCACTCGAGGATGGCGAACAGTAGATCCTCTTTCGTGGGGAAATAGTAAAGCGCCCCGCCCTTGCTCGAGCCGGCACGCGCCACTACGGAATCGATCGTGACGGCCTGAACGCCTTTGTCGAGGATTTCGGCATAACCCGCCCTTACGAGGGCGCCTCGGCGTCGTTCGGAAAGCGCCGGGTCTGCTCGTCGTGGACTCATTTGCAGCCTCCAGTTTACAAATCCGTCCAGACGGATTATCAATAATCTGCTTATTTGTCAACATGTTTTCGTGGGTCGCGAGTAGAAGACCTTTCCTGACCGCTTTCCTCTCCCAATGCGCCCTCGGCTCGTGCGGGCTTGATACGCGTATTTCCAGGTGCTAGGATGCCCGCATGGGGACTCCGAAGGCGGACCGAAATCTACTGGGGCTGACTCGCGCGGAGCTCGAAGAGGTTGCGCAGGCCTGCGGGCAGCCGCGCTACCGTGCCGGGCAGATTTTCCACGCCATCTATGCCAGACGCCAGACCGATTTCATCAGCTTGACCGATCTCGACAAACCCTTTCGCATGTTCCTCTCTGACCGGTACTTGGTCCGATACCCCGAAATCCGGCAGCAGGTCGTCTCGTGCGATGGCGCGATCCGTTACGTCCTCGCGCTCGAGGACGGCCGGACCGTTGAGGCCGTTTACATGCCCGAAGTAGGTCGCGCTACTCTCTGCATCTCCAGCCAGGTAGGCTGCGCGGTGGACTGCCGTTTCTGTTTCACGGGCCTGCTGGGTCTGGTAAGGAACCTCACGGCGGGAGAGATCATCGGGCAGGTGCTCGCCCTCACCCAGGCTCAAGACTTGCCGCTACGGTACCGACTGAACGTGGTCTTCATGGGGATGGGCGAGCCGCTCCTGAACCTCGGCCAAGTGATGAAGGCCGTCAAGCTCTTGGCCGACCCGCGAGGTGTGGGGATTCCCCTGCGCCGCATTACGATTTCCACATCAGGCATTGTCCCTCGTATCCAGGAGTTGGGACGCGAACCGAACCGCCCCAAACTCGCGATGTCGCTGAATGCCTCAACTAACGAGCAGCGAACCGCCCTCATGCCAGTCAACCACAAATATCCGCTCGAAGAATTACTCGAGGTCTGCCAAGCCTATCCCCTCCGGCCGCGCGAACACCTGACGTTTGAATACGTTCTTCTCGACGGGATCAACGATTCGGACCTGGATGCGGCCCGTGTGGCCGCGCTTTTACGCGGCATCCGCGCCAAAGTGAATCTGATCCCTTATAATCCGGGCACGGAGCTGCCCTTCCGCCCATCCCCTCTGGAGCGTGTCTTGGCCTTTCAACAAGTCCTCATGGAAAGGCACGTGCCCACCTTCATCCGCATTTCCAGAGGTCGTGATGTGATGGCAGCCTGCGGGCAGCTCAAGTTGGCGGACGTCCAGTCTGCATCCAGAAGCCTTCGGCTGCCAGAGACTCGACCGCTGGAGCGCTTTCTTTCCGCAGGAACCGTGGTTTATTCGAGGGAATGGACTCGGGGGAGACAATACTCAGGCCACGCCGAAGACCCGCCGCAACTGACTCCAAATTTCATGGACCAGACGGCTGCGCGGCACATGGGGCAGGCATAACCGTTCGACCAGATCGAGGGTTTGGGGGTCAGCTACTTCGCCTGTTATGACGAGCACTCGACCGACAAGGCTTGGGTGGATTCGTTCCATGTCCGCGACCAATTTTTCTGGCGAATAGCTGCAACTGCGTAAATCGAGCAGGACGGCGTCAAAGCTTTCGCGGCTCACTAGTTCGAGCGCCTGACGGTCGGTAAGTGCAACATCGCCTTCACATCCTACGCCTGAGAGCAGGACGCAGAGGACGTTGCGGATGGAGGGCTCGTCCTCAAGGATCAGCACCTTCCGATGAGAGTAATCGGCCTTGGCCCGCGAGGGTCTCTTGGGCGCAACCTCCGTCAGGCCGTGGGTGGAAGCACGGGGAGCGGGAAGGGTCGAGACCATACCCCAGCCCTCAAGCGATCTCGGCCGGGTCTTCTTAGCTGAAGGCATGGCGAATTCCTTCCTGCATGGGATGGGTGCGCGCCACTTGCTCCAGTCGCGCCCTCTTCTTCGCGCCGCCGAGTTCTGGCCGAGCAGAGCTAAGTTCCCCGCCCCGCCTGACAGGCACGTTCCGATTAGCGCGTCGATGATATCTCTTTGCAGCACCTCGGTTGCCAGTTTGGGACTTATTTAACTCTTTGCGAATCAAATACTTGAAAGGTGGGAGGCCCGGGGCAGAAAAGAGGTGATGGCACGTATTTCACTGGACTGGAAGAAACTACTCGGCTGGTTCGCTTAGTTTTACTAGTTTTTTATGCTCCGGAAAGGCGATGGGGCGCAATCCCCCCCACGCTTATCAATTGGGCGGGGTACTCATTTCGAGCGTCCTGACTATCGAAGGCACAAGTCTTACTGGGAAAGAGAGGTGGACGCGTTCATCCACAGAATCGACGTCAATCACGAGCGAACCTCCTCGCTTGGCAATGCTAACCCATTCGGTCGGGTCCCTGATTTCTACGAAACGTGCGTCAGGACACTTTGCGAGTTCGTTCCCCGCAGCCTCGATGGCCGGCAGCCAGGGTCGCGCTTCCGCCGAAGCTTCCCGCAGGCTTGCGGCAGGAAAGAGTTTCAGGCCGAGCGTGATAACGACCGCAGGGACAGCCAGCAGGATTCGGTGACCTCCCGGCTTCTTGTCCTGGACTTGCACCCAGACCGTGCCCGCCGCATAGGCAATGAAGGTCAGTCCCAGGACTCCCACGACAAGACCGAGAAGTATCGTCTTGGCCCGGGAAAATCTCCCCGTCATCGGTCTTGTCACTCCGACGTGTTTTTAGAATCGACCCAAATCCGGACCTTGCTGGACTCGTCTTCGACCGTCACCAACTGAGCGTCTCCATGTTCTTTCAAAGCTCGCACCGCGCTGACGAGGTCCAACTCATCTTTTGCACCGGAGAACAAAGCGTCTACAACGGAGATAGGTACCGTGATGTCCACTTTAGCCGACTTCTGGTCTTCATCGCGGACCTGGACGAGCAAATACCCTCGAGACTTCGCGACGCGCACGTGTTGCTTGGGGGAGTTGACGGTAACAAATTCGTTATCTCCTGCGGTGCGGATGGCGCCGAGGAGGGCATGGATGTCAACACCCTCAATTTCGCCCCCAATCTTGATCTTTCCATGGCTCAGTTTTTCAGCCTGGATGGTAGGGAGGACTTTCTCAGCCAGATCCAAAGGGACGTTGACGTTGACGCTTTCACCGCCTTTTGCTGCGTCTACGACTTTGACGTGCAGCCAGCGGTCTTGTGCCGCCGCTGCGAAACCCGCTGTCAAAAACAGGACAGCCGACCCCACAAGCGCTCTTCTCATGCGTGCCTCCTCTTTGGCGCGCCTATCCCTCGTTCTTGGCGTGCTGTCTCTGGTAACGCAGCCGTACACCGGAAAGTTCCAACTATTTCATGCCCAATCGCCATAAAGGGCAGGGAGAGCCTGAGTGGAGCCCCAAAGGCTAGTAACTTATTTTAAATCACATCGTTAGGGTTAGGGCTTGGCATCCAGCCCCCAAAGGTTTGAGGGCGAACTCAAGTTCAGCCCGGAATCGCGACCGGGCAGGAAGCCTATTCCGATGCAGTCAATTCGGAAGTGCCTGACTTAGGCTTTGTGCCGATGACGGCCAGCATTCGTCCCGTACGCGATCCTTCCTTGCGGTGGGAAAAGAAGAGGTCTGTTCGGCAAGCTGTGCAGAAATCTGCCACCTCGATGTTCGAGGGCGAGACGCCGGCGGACCGGAGCTGCGCGCGGGCTGCAGCAACGAGGTCGAGGCGATATTTCTTATCGTCGTCCGCTCCGTGGCCAGGTGGATTCACCGGAAGAAATGAGAGGACGTGAGGGAGAGCCGGCGGCTGGTTCAAACGTTCCTGGGAAACCGGCTGAAAAAAAGCGTCGCCGTGGGGGAAGCGGCCACAAAAGGCGTCGCGCACTTCTTCGCCGACTTCATAGCAGCACGCGCGGATGGACGGCCCGAGAGCAGCTACAAGGTCCTGTGGCCGTGAGCCGAACACTCGACGCATCTCGCCGACCCCCTTTTCCACAATCGAATGGAGCATGCCCCGCCAGCCCGCATGGATCGCCGCAACCGCCCGGCGTCGGACGTCAGCGAGCAGGACGGGCAGGCAATCCGCCACGCGAACTGAAAGTAAGATCCCCTTTTCGTCGGTCATGAGCGCGTCGCCCGCCGGCTGGCGGTCCCCGGATTTTGTCGCGGGAGTAAACCCGGAAGGGAGATACTCGATCTTGCGGGAGCGGCCGCGGACGACCAGGTAAATTGCCGCCGAATGGACTTGCCGCACCGAAGCAAGAAGGATCAAGTCCGCTTCGAGGCGCATAAAAAACAATCTTTGGTTATGCTCCACGTTCTTCCGGCTGTCCGATTCGGTAAATCCCAGGTTGAGGCCAGCGGCGGGGCCCTTGCTAGCCCCTCCCCCTCTAGTGCTGAAGGCGTGGAGCAACCACGGCAAGCGGGCGAGCCTGGCGCACTCGAGCCACGCAATTCCTTGCCGTGACACGAGTTTGAACTTTAAGTTCCTCAAGTTTTCACTATAGCACAGGCCGCCGAGCCGGCTGGCGCGCGTTGAATTTCGGCAATTGATTTGTTATCGTCAGGAGGTCAACCGGACGGCTGACCCTAAATTCCCGAAGGGCATTTTATGCTTTCAGGGATTTTGCTGCGGAGAATCTCCGATCACGCGGGAGAGCTCTGTGTGTGCGCGGTCAAAGGTCCGGAGACTGAGCTTTGCCACCGGGAGTGCCACCCGAGCTTCCGGATTGACCCGAGCCCCGGCCAAAACGCTCTGGCACCACTAATTCAGTCGCAATACTTTCAGAGACCAGGGCCTGGAACGAAGGCGGAATTCCCGCGAGCACGGACAACGACAAGCCGCGCGCGTAAGGCGTCAACGCGGACGAAACAGAAGAAGGACTGCTCGGCATGATCGTTGGGACGGGAGTGGACATCGCGGAGACCTCGCGCATCCACAAGGCGCTTGAGCGGCACGGCGAGCGTTTCTCGAAGCGGATTTACACTCCGGGTGAGATCGCATATTGCGAGAAATTCAAGAACAGGGCGGAACGTTACGCGGCGCGGTTCGCAGCGAAGGAAGCGGCATTCAAGGCGCTCGGCACGGGCTGGCGAGACGGCGTGCGCTGGCTCGACGTCGAAGTCATCCACCAGCCGAGCGGGAAACCGGAACTTTTACTTACCGGGCGCGCGGCAGAAGTGGCAAGGGAGATCGGCGTCACGCGGACTGAAGTCTCGATTTCGCACGCCAACCAGTACGTCGTTGCCCAAGTCATCTTTGAGTCCGATGGGTAGTGTACGCTGCGTGTACAAATCGGTTTTTATGGCGGTGGCGCTGGGGAGCCTGGCGGCGACCGCTCAAACGACCCCGGTTGAGGCAAGCCCTGTCGTCTTGAATGGCAAAGCTGCCTCGGCGCTGCTGGTCAATCAGGTGAGGCCGGACTATCCCCCGGTGGCCAAGGTCAACTACATCCAAGGCCAGGTGCGCTTGCAATTGCTCGTCAGCCGCGACGGTCGCGTGAGCGATGCCCATGTCATGCTCGGGCATCCATTTCTTGCGGCAGCGGCGCTTAAAGTAATCCGCCGCTGGGCCTATCGGCCATTCGTGACGGGACTCGGGCCGCAACCATTCCGGACGTTCGTGGAAGTAAACTTCCTGTTGCGGCCGAGGAGAATCGATCAACTGCCCACCCAACCTGAGCGTGACCTGACCCGGCAAATCCGGCCCCCTGAGGTCATCGACAAGCCGTTCCGGAATCCGGGCGTCGCTTCGGTGCGTTTGAGAATCCTCGTGAGCGACAAGGGGCGCGCCATTGACTCGCTGCTGGTGGCCGGCCTCCCCGACCACTTCGAGGTGGCGCGCAAGACTATCGAGGCGTGGACTTTCCGGCCGGCGCGTTGGGGATCTCTGCCTGTACCCTGGTATCTGGACGTGGACGTGCCCATCGAAAAGCAGGTCCTCCCACAGGCCGCAGGCGATCCGGGCGGGGAATAAGCTGCAGTTCGCGCGAAACGGATGGCGCTCGAAATCCTTCAACCCGGAGCCGGTGCGGATGGCATCGCAGCGAATGTTCGCCGGCAAGAGCAGGCTTTTTTCAAAACAACAGGAGTCCGGCAGAAAGGGCAAGGATGACGCGAAACTGGATGGTGCCGCTGACGGCGCTAATTATCGCGGCAGGCACGACCTACAGCCGCGAGTCGCCTCAAAACCCGCAATTCAAATATACCGGCGGGACGGAAAACATAAAGGACACCTGCACCGGAAGTCTTGAGTTGGGAGCCTCGGCGCTCACGTTCAGGTGTCCTCGCGGCTCAGTGGCAGTCCCTTATTCATCCATCACGCTGATGGAATATCGTCCGGACGTCAGCAGGAAAATCTGGAAGATGAAGCTCAAATGGAAGCTGAGGCCGTCACTCAACTCCCCCCTCAAGGGCAGCAAGAGGAACCGCTATTTCACTATCCTTTACGCTGGCCAGGAGACGACCCGCGCCATGGTCCTGGAAGTTTCGCCGGAGGCCATGCGCCCCTACCTGGCCGAAATCGACTTGAAGAGCGGCAAGCGTGTAGAGGTGAAGTCGTTCGAGGAGTACGATTGAAACCGCGAGGCATCCCCTTTGTGGCGGGACGGAGCCTGCCCGCTTCTCAAAGAGGCGAATCTGCTCCGGCTCTTCTACTGCGTGCTCCTCTGGTAGAAATAGCCGGCCCGGGCCCGCACTTTCACTCCCGGACGCCTGACCTGCACTTCGATCCTGTGAAACCCTGGCTGATTCAGAGTGTCCGGGACATAGGCGAGCTCATACTGGCTGTGGATTTCTGAAGCAATCCTGGTCAATTGGTCTTCGAGCGCCTTCTTCGACCAGTGAGAATAGAACACTCCGCCGGTGTAACCCGAGTAGTACTCAAGCGAGCTTGACGCGACGGCTGAGCGAATTATTTCGCCCGTGGCGATGAGGATCGGAACGACGGGCACGTATGTTCCGTATACGTTTTGCGAATTGGTGGGCGTCGGCACGGTGCCTGGCGGCAACGGGCGCGTGACGTTCGTATCGAGCGGGCTCGGAGGCGGCGGCTCGGGTTTTCTGGCGAGCAGTTCTTCCGCGGGATTGAATCCCAGACCGTAGACAGTTACTTCAACGCTCGTTGCCTGCCGGACGACTTCTTCCTTCACCGTCTCGCTTCCAGAATCAAAGCCATCCGAGAAAGCAACGATGATGCGGCGTTCGTCCCTCGGTCGCTTCCCGAGCATTTCCACGGCCCGAGTGAGCGCGTCATTCAGGCGCGCTTTGCCTCCCCGGCCGACGAGTTCTTTGAGCGTCACCGCGAGGCGGTCGCCGTCGTTGGAAAAGTCCTGCAAAACTCGAACGCGGTCGTCATAGGAAACCACCGCCGCTTTCCCCTGCAGCCCCAGGACCAGGCTTGAAAAGACCGGTGCGAGTGAACGGACGTGGGGGAGAAGGGGAGCGACGGTGTCGTCAGTCTGCACAAGGACTACCACGGCCAGGGGACGCCCCATGACTTCGAAGCGTTCAAGCCGCTGCGGGACGCCGTTATCAAGGACTTCAAACTCGTTCTCCTCGAGGTCGTAAACGAATTCTCCCGCAGAATTGAGGACGGTGACCGGCGCTGTCACGAGGAGCGATTGGACCCGGATCTTGCTGAGCTCCTCGATTTTCTTCGCGTCCGGCGGCGGCTCTTTCTTGGGTGAAGAAAAGACCGGCGGCGCTCCCGCGACACCGTCCTGAGGTGGTGAGGGAAACACTGCGTTGGCCCCGGCGACAACCGCCAAACAGAAGGCCGCGAGCCACCGAATCAGATCAGGGTTTGTACGCATGATTGATCCCCCCGGGCCGAGCACGGTTTCAGGCGCGGCTCGGAGGCGCCAGGAGCCCGGGCACGGCAGCGGGCAAATTTTTTCTTCTATTGGCCAGGCGACCTACGTCTCCCGGCACTCTTCTTAGGATGAGGGCAACCGAGGGCGCGTTGCTATCCTTTTCGCACCTTCAATACCAGTCCCTGTTGTAACCCTCTACGGGCGCTGCGGCCCTCGCCGCTGTCTTACAGCCTCATAGAGCACGACGCCTGTCGCCACCGAAACATTTAGAGACTGGACCGGCCCGCAAAGAGGGATGTGGGCAAGCTCGTCGCAAGCCTCTCGGACCAACCGATGTAATCCATGACCCTCGCCACCGAGGACCAGCACGCACGAGCAGCCGTAATCGAGGTCGAGATAGGATTTTTCGGCCTTCGCCTCAAAGCCGTAGATCCAGACCCGCTGATTCTTGAGCTCCACCAGCGCGCGCACGAGGTTGGTGACTCTGGCGACCTTGAGGTGCTCGAGCGCTCCGGCGGAGGCCCGAGCGACGGCGGGCGACAGGCCGGCTGCTCGACGCTCGGGAATGATGACTCCATCGACTCCCGCGGCCACGGCGGTCCGCACAACAGCCCCGAGGTTCGACGGGTCTTCCACGCCGTCGAGCGCGACGAGCAGCGGCCGCTCGCTTGAACGGATCAGGGTCTCCAGGTCGTCGTAAGCCTTCGCCGAGCAGACTGCCACAACATTCTGGTGGTGAGAGGTCCCGGCGGCGCGGTCGACGGCAGGACGGGGGGCGAAACGGAGGGATATTCCGGCTCCGCGACAGGCGTCAATGATTTCTTGAACGCGCGGGCTGTGCTGCCCTTCGACCACCAGAACGTATTCGATGGGCCGGGCGCGCAGGACCTCCTTCACCGCGTTGATGCCGAACACCGCCTCGAGCGCCTCCCCCTTCCCTGTTCTTGGCATGGTCCTCTCCTCGGGCTTCCGCGCCCGCGGTTCAAGCCAGCCCCGCGGCACGCGCGAATTCCCGCAGGCGTTCAGCGGTGTTCTTGATGGGCCGGGGCAGCGAAAGCTTCGCGCCCTCCTCAAAAATGGGAATCAACTTCTCGAGCTCGGGGCCCGAGACCGCGCCCGTAATGGCCACGCGGATTGGATGGAAAAGGTCCTTCCCCTTTTTCCCGGTCTCGCTTTGGACTTTCTTCGCCATCTCGCGAAACCGTTGATAGTCCAGATGGTCCGCAGCGAGGACTTTGGGGATGAAGCCCTTCAGTACCTCGCGAGACCCGGAGTCCTCGACCACGTGTCGCGTCTCATCGCCTTGCACGACGCTCGTGGCGCCATATTCAAATATCGGCCGGGCGGCGGGAGGAAGCTGGCTCAGGTGGTCCAGGTTCTTGAGCACCGAATCGATTACGCGTTCCACCCAGGCGAGCGTCGCCGGACTGACCGGCTCTCGAAGGTAGCCCGCGCCTTTCAGGATCGGTACGCTCAATTCCGCCAGGCGCCTCAAAGGCGATTCCTTCATGTAATGACGGTTCATCCACTTGAGTTTGTCGAGGTCGAAGACCGCCGGGCTCTTGGTGATCCGGTCGAGGGAAAACTGCGCGATCAAGTCCTGAGGACTCAGGATTTCCGTCTTGCCATCCGCCGATGACCAGCCGAGGAGCACCAGGTAATTCCGCAAGGCCTCGGGAAGAATTCCGAGCTCCCGAAAATTCTCGAGTGAAGTAGCTCCGTGACGCTTGGAGAGCCTTGTCCTGTCGGAGCCGAGAATCGTGGAGAGGTGGGCGAACGCCGGCGGTTCCCATGCGAGCGCGCGGTAGAGCGCAAGCTGGCGCGGAGTGTTTGAAATGTGGTCGTCGCCGCGGATCACGTGGCTGATGTCCATCAAGTGGTC
>QHZM01000210.1 GCA_003224665.1 Acidobacteriota bacterium | reverse complement strand
TGGACCACGAGGACCTGCTTTTCGACCACCAGCCGCTTCACAAAATCCTCGTCGTTTTCCGGGATCTCGAGCCGGGGGAAGGCGTAGAACGCCCCGCGGGGTTTTTTGCAGCCCACCCGGGGAGTCGAGCTGCACCAATCCATGGTCAGGTCCCGCCGGGCTCGGAGTTTTGAGATCACTTTCGCCAGGTGGTCCTGCGGTCCTTCGAGCGCAGCGCGGACGGCGTACTGCACGGGATGACTTGCCGAGAGCCGGCCTCGCAGCATCTTCTGAACGCCCTCGGTATAAGGTTTTACCGCCGCCGAGTCGCCGCTCACGACCGCCCATCCCAATCGCCACCCAGGGACCAGGTAAGCTTTTGAAAGACCGCCGAAGGTTACGACGGGGACGTCCGGCGCAAGCGATGCGATCGAAAGGTGGGGCTCGCCGTCCAAGATCAGTTTATCGTAGATTTCATCGGAGAAAATCACCAGGTTGTTCTGCCGGGCGAGTTCGACGACGGCTTCGAGGGTCTGTCGAGGATAGACGGCCCCCGTCGGGTTGTTGGGATTGATGAGCACGATGGCGCGCGTCCCCGCGAAAATTCTGCTCGCCATGTGTTCGAGGTCGGGTTCCCAACCCATGTCTTCATCGAGGCGATAGCTATTCGGCGTGGCCCCGAGCTTGGCCAGGACAGCCGAGTACAGCGGGTAATCGGGGCTGGGCGTCAGGACATTTTCTCCGGGATTGACAAGCGCCGTCAGGCAGGCGTCCACCGCTTCGCTCACGCCGTGCGTGATGAAAACGCTCCGGATGTTTCGAATGCCCTTCCGCTCGGCCTCCGCCCGCACCGCCTCGATGGCCTCAGGGACTCCGAGGGACGGCGCGTAACCGTTTTTCCCATCGCGCATCGCTCGGGCGACGGCCTCGATCAAGTGGGGAGGCGTCTGGAAATCAAATTTCAAAGGGTCGCCGATGTTTAATAGCAGGATCTCTTTCCCTTGCTGGGCAAGCTGCTCGGCGAGGACGGTAAGGTCACGAATGGCATATCGGACGTGCTCGAGCCGGGTTGCGGCGAGGATTTCTCGAATGTGGCTGATGCCTTGTGCCATGGGCCAGAAGGATTTGTAACAGAAATGCAGGGGAGGGTCAATTCCACTTGCCGCTCGGATTTTCGCAGGAGAGGCTGTTTTTTATTGAACCCATGAAAGTTAGATGGCGCATGCTCGCCCCTGTTTTGGGGATAAGCTCGCACTAAGACCCTTGTGGCGAGGCCTTCTACTTCGGAGGCTGAGGAGCCGATTGTTGCGGCTGCGGGGTCTGTTTCTTTTTGAATAGCCCGACGATGCCTTGGACGAGGTCGCCGGGCTTTTGCTGGGTCTGGCCCGACTGCTGCGCGGGCAGCACCCCGGTTGTTGCGCCGAAAGGACTCGGCTTTCCTGCCTGTCCGGCCCCGCCCGCGCCGGACTTGAGGCTGAACTGGGGATTCTGCATGCTCCCGCGGATGTTGAAGGGGAAGGTCAGCTTGCCATTTGCGAACGTCCCGCCTGAAAGGTTGACTAGGAGATTGGTGAGAGGGGTCGCGCCTGCGGCGATGTTCGCCACGCCTTGATAGTCCAGGGTCCCCGCCCCGGCCAGCGCCAGGCTACCCGAACCATCCACATCGATCCCGTTGCCTGCAACTCTGACCTTGCTGCTGGTAATTCGCTGGTCCGCAATTGTGAAATCGGCGGACATCGAAGAAAACGATGAGGGGGACCCCGTGGATGCGCCAAAGTTTCCGACGCGCGCCAGCGCCATCAAATTTTTGTTGAGCTGGAGACTGGGCATTTCACCATTGCGAATGTTCACTTGTCCAGCGCCGCGCATCCCCGCCAGAGGATCCGGCGAGTGGGAGAGCTCTCCTGAAACCTTCAGGTCTCCTTCCATCTTGCCGGTTAGCTTTCCGCGAGCTTCAGGAAAGGCCTCGAGCAGCCGCGCGAGGTCCACTCCGCTGAGTCGCGCCCTGGCGGCATATCGCGGGATGCGTTCACCGGAGTCGAAGGATACGTCGCCGTCGGCACGACCGCCGTAGAAGTCAAATTTCAGGTCATCGAAGAAAACCTGCCCCGGATAAAGACGGAGTCTGGTCTTTACGGATGTTGCCTGGAGCGAGCCGAAGCGGAGCGATTCAGCGCGCAGCGTCCCCCGGGCCGCAGGCCTCATCGGAGGTGCCGCAGCATACGCGACGGAAATCAACAGCGTCGCCGCAGTCGTCTCGTGCCCGAGGTCTGCCTGATAGACAGCGGCGGAATGTCCAGGGGAGGCCAACGCATCGAGGTCAACGTCCTCGAGGTCGGTTGTGACACCCTGCCCTTCGAAGAATGCAGGTCCTGGCCGGCCTGAAGGGAGAAGGTTCGCCGCGGTCAGTCGGGCTTTCGAGACTGTAACTCTTGGGATGACGTCCAGCGAAAACGCGGACTCATCCTTCCGAAACGCCGCCTTCAGAGCGTTCCCCTTCCGCGGGTTTTCAAAATTCCACCGGCCTCGACCGTCCGCCAGCAGTTTCACCTCGGGCTGGTCAAGGTCGAGAGACTTGATGAGGATTTGTCGGTCCCAGAGCGCTCGAGCGTCGAGCTCCGCGCTGATGCGCCGCACTTTCAAAATATAACCTTGAGGAAATCCCGCCGGATTGCCGAGCGCGAAGTCGTCAACGCGAATCGAGACGGTGGGGAAGAGACGAATCGCCAGATGACCGATCGCCGCGGGTTTGCCCGTCACCTCGCGGATGCGGGCCGCGACCCGGTCGCGGTAGCGGTCAACGTCGAGGAGCAGGGGAACGACAATAACCAGCGCTCCCAGGAGAACGACGAAAAAGATCAGGACTCCAAGGGCAACCTTTTTGCCGACGCTCATAGTGATACCTTTTCGGATGAAGGCTGAGACTGTTTGGGTTGGCCGACCCAATTCCGCCGGGGCCGACCGCCCCATCCCCGCCGCCACAGCAACGGGATCTTAATGCAGCAAGTAGAATTTTATACCATCGTTTGACCGGGAGGTTGGGAGGGGAGGCCGAATTTCTAGCGCGGGCCTGCGCGGCTGAGCGTCGCGGTGTAATAGTCGAAGAAGGGCTTATTGGGGGGCGCCATTTGGACGGTCTCGTTCAAATCGCCGCTTTCCGACCGCCGCGCTGTTCTTCGGAACAGCCATCCGGGCGGGGGCTGCTCGCCGCCTTCAGGACTGAAGTGGACTTCGGGCCCTTCCATCGAGACACGATAGTTGATGATGAAGCCCGTACTCGAATAGGTCCGCAGGAGAAAACCCGCGTCCGGGCCTCCGCCGCTCAGCACTCCGATCCACGACTCGCGCGTCGCGGAAGCCGATTTTGTGGGGGCAAGCGTAATTTCCTCCCTGAAGATCATGAAGCGTTTGTCGAGCGCGTACTCGACAGAGAGACGGATTTCGCCCTGGGGACTGCGACCCGTGGTCTTGCCCACCCATTCGCCGACGAGCCACTCAAGGGACGAAAAGTCCGCTCTCGGAGGAAGCGGGATCGAGTAAGTCGTCGGGGGCTTTTCTTTCGCCGGCGCTCTCCCGGTCCCGAGGGCGTAGAGGAGCAGCAGCAATAGAGGTCTCATTTCAAGCCTTTCCGGCGGTCAGCCCGCTGCGGACGAATCCGAGGTGCGTGTGCCCGTGACGGAAAATCCGAGCCTCCGGCAGAGCGGAAGTTCGGAGCAAGTCGCCAAGCTCCTCGCTCGTGTACGCCGCTCGGACCGAGACTTCGTACAGCTTCTTCATCAGGCCGGAGTAATAGCGCCCGAACCACCGGACATGCAAGGGGAAAGTGAGGCGCGAGGGCCGGCGAAGGTCGCGGAGCAGGATGACCCCGTCCGGCTTGGCGACTCGGGCCATTTCCGCGAAAACCGCGCGAGGGTCGCGGAGGTGATGAAGGAGGGAGTTGGAGAGAACCAGATTGAAATGGGAATTAGGAAAACAGAGGCGGTTCGCGTCGCCGACGAAGAAATGCGCGCGCCTGGCCAGGTCCTGGTCGAGCGCGGCCCGGCGCGCTACCTGAATCATGCCGGCGGAGCGGTCGATCCCCACCACGCGCATCTCGGGGAGCCGCCGCGCGATCTTCAGCGGAATGCCTCCGGGGCCGGTGCCGATATCGAGCAGCAACCCTCTCCGCGGCCCGGCCGAGAGGACCTGCTCCACCAGAGTGTTGTCAATGGAATCGAGGTGCGCCTGGGCGGCGGCTGAAGCGTAAGCTTCCACCTCCGGATCTTCATCCATCGCTTCCGGCTCAGGCTCGCGGGGAAAGGTCAGCCAGCCCATCCAGCACCCCGGCGGTTCAACCGAGCCTTCCGTTGGCGTCGTGATCCTCAATGGTTGGAAGAAAAAATGGTCTCATGCGGGACGGGAGGAGTCCTTGGAAACCAGCCCTTTTTCATTCAGCAATTTGACGAGCAGTTTCAACATGTCGGTGGTCGAAATCACGCCCACAAGCTCGCCGTTTTGGAGCACTGGCAGGAGCCCCACACGCTTCTTGTAAAGGATTGTCGCCGCCTCAAATATCGACTGGTCAGGTTCGACCGTCACCGGGTCCCGCGTCATGACGCGGGAAATCGGGGTTGTTTCCAGAGCGCGGTTGTATTCTTCCGGCGTCACTTTGGTGAGCAGCGTTGGAACGAACTGCTTCACATCGCGCTCGGTGACAATCCCGACCAGGTGCTTGTCGCGAACGACGGGGATATGGCGATACGTAGTGCGCACGAAAATCATGCTGGCGTCGAGCAGCGTATCGGTCTCTTCGAGGGAGGTCACTTTGGTCGTCATGAACTCGCGTACCAACATGCGCTGCTCCCCTGTCCGCCGGGACGTGCCATCAGTTACCGGCGCAATGCTTTGGGACTTGCCTCTTTGGATCGGCGATCAGGAGGGAAATTGACGCCCCAAAATTCCGGGTGGTCGAGGATTTCGAAACCCAGGTCGAGACCTTGCGAGTTGATTTTGGACGACATCCACACTACTCGAGCCCGCGCCGACCGCTCGTCGTCCCGCCGGCGCACATCCAGGGTGACCCCCACCGGGTAAGTCTGGTGGGTCCGGACCATGCCCCCGTGCAGGCTGACGACGACGGTCTCCACTTGTTCCCAAGACGCCTCACCGGAGGAGTCAACCGCGTTGATCAGCAGAGGGACGCGAAGCACCATCCGCGAGCTCCGGCGCCGATACAAGAGTTCACCCTTGTCGTTGCCGTCCATTTTTGTCCGTTTCCTACTCACGGGAAATAAGCCCGGGCCCCCCGTCCAAGGGCTTAGAACATGCCCCATCATACCATAATGTGGAGGAACGGGAAACGCGCCCAGGATGGGCTCCTGCGCGCAAATGCCTTCGGACCTGTGGGTTACAGCCGGGAAAATTACTCCCAAAACGAGAAAGTCGGCCGGGCAGTTGGAGGGCCCCCCTCGGCTCGCCGGGTCCCCAGCAGGCTTCGGAGTAGACGAAAACTATTTTTTCTGCATCCTTTTTCGGAGCTGGAGCATCACAAAAACCAGTGACAGACCACAAATAATTAGCCACTAACCACCCCCAAGAGGGGGAACAAGACACGCAGGACCGGGAGAGCCGGAGCAATGACCTACCTGAAAACGCTTCGGCTCCTCCCGCTTTTTATTTTTCTGCCGGCTCGAGTTCCCTGTTTGCTTGAAATTTCCCTGGCTTGGGAAGGTCCAGGAGACAATACCGCGAGGCCAGCGCGGCAAACCACGTCCAGTCTTCCCGCTCGTCGAAACTGCAGGGTTTGATTTGAGCTGGATTCCTGGTCGGCCGTGGGACGGGGCTGAGCGCTCGACCCTATTGTTACGGGGTTCCCATTGTGCTATATAAACTTAATTTCATCAGCCGGTTGGCGCCGCGGAGTACAGCTCAATTGTTGAGCGCAGTCGGCGATTCCCCCGCAAAGACGCATGCGGCTTCGGGACAGGCTTACGGATTCGGGGACAGAGGGCCTTAGCGCGTGAGCTTTATCAACTTCGCTGCTCGCGAAATTAATTGCAAGATCGTCTATTACGGGGCAGGGCTCGGCGGGAAGACCACGAACCTCCAGTGGATTTTCGACCAGACCGTGGCGAAGAGCGGCGGCAAGATGATATCCCTCGCCACGGAGACCGACCGGACGCTCTTCTTCGACTTCCTCCCTCTTGACCTGGGGACCGTGCGTGGATTCAAAACCCGCTTTCACCTTTACACGGTGCCAGGCCAGGTCTTTTACGACGCAAGCCGGAAGCTGATTCTCCGCGGCGTGGACGGCGTCGCTTTCGTTGCCGACTCCCAGGTAGAGCGAATGGACGCAAACCTCGAAGCCCTGGAAAACCTGAAGGGGAACTTGAAAGAGCACGGTTACGACTTGATGAAGATCCCCTACGTCCTGCAGCTCAACAAGCGCGACCTTCCAACCGCCTTGCCTATTGAATACCTGAAGAAAGCCCTCCTCAAAAAGGGCGAGCCGGTTTTCGAGGCCATCGCTTTCCAGGGTGTGGGTGTCTTCGAGACGCTCCGCGAAGTGGGCCGCCAGGTCTTGACAGAGTTAAAGAAAGGTTAAGTGCCTCGCTCGAAAGTTTCCTCTCCGATGACGGGCCCTCCCTAAAATATTCCCCGCGCGGCCCTGGATTGCCGTAAAACTATACGTGAAGGGCCCGTCCATCGAGCTGTGCCAAAGTCGGCCTGACGTGATCGCCCCTGCCCCCCTCGCTCATCCAGTCCTCTAATACGCCAGGGCGTCATGCGCATCCTGCTGGTTGAAGACGAGCGCAAGGTGGCGAGCTTCATCGCGCGCTCCCTCCGCGAGAATGCGTACGCAGTGGACGTGGCTGAAACCGGCGAGAAGGGTCTGGAGCTCGCCCGCGAGAACCCTTACGACCTCATCTTGCTCGATATCCGCCTGCCGGGACTCAGCGGGATCGAGGTCTGCCGAAAACTGCGCCAGGAGGAGGTCGAAACTCCCATCATGATGCTGACCGCGCGCAACCAGGTCGGGCAGCGCGTCGAAGGGCTGGACGCCGGCGCGGACGACTACCTGTCAAAGCCCTTCGCCCTGGCAGAACTCCAGGCCCGCGTGCGGGCGCTGATCCGCCGGGGGTTCAGCAAGTCCGGCGCCAAGCTCTCCTTTGCCGACCTCGAACTCGACCGCCACCGGCGGCGGGTCACCCGCAGGTCAGAGCCGATCCCGCTGACCACCAAGGAATTCGCCCTCCTGGAGTTCCTCCTGCTCCGCGCGCCTGAGGCTGTGACGCGGAGCGAAATCGTCGAGCACGTGTGGGACTGTCACTTCGACAGCGAGACGAATCTGGTTGAAGTCTACATCAACCGCCTTCGCCAGAAGATCGATCATAACCGTCCCGCCAAACTGATCCATACTATCCGCGGCGTGGGTTACCGACTGGGGCTGCCGGAATGATTTACGCGCGCTCCCTTCGTTTGCGAATGATGCTGCTGTTCTGCGCGGTCGTGGGCGTACTCCTCGCGGGCTCGCACCTTGCTATCTACGCGCTGCTCTCACGCGAAGTCCATGCCCAGCTCGACCGCCAGCTCCAGGGGGCCGCCCGGCCGATCATCGCCGACCTGGTCTCTGACCCGAACGAAGAGGACGTCAACGAACTCAACCTGCCGGACGAGTATTTTGAGTTGGTCGACCCGTCAGGCCGCGTGCTTCAGCGTTCGATGAATTTGCGCGAGCGCCCGCTCGACCTCGGAGGAGCCGGCCCGGACATGTCGCGGCCCGTCTTCCGGACCGTCAATGACCCCAGCCGCGGCCGCCTGCGTCTGGCCCTCATCCCTTTCCGGCGAGGCACGGAGCCGCGGGTGCTTGCCCTGGCCGCGCCCACCCGCGAAGCCGAACTGGTGCTCGGAGGTTTCCGGCGGATGAGCCTGGGGCTTTTGCCTCTCAGCCTCCTGGTGATGGGAGCGATTTCGGCGTGGTATGTCGGCCGGAGCCTTCGTCCCGTCGCCGAACTGACTCGCCAGGCCGCGCAGATGACCGAGCGAATTCGCAGCTCATCCCCTGAAGCAAGGGACCAGGCGCAGACCCTGCAAATACCCGTGCCCTCTTCGAGTCCCCAGGATGAGTTGGGACGCCTCGCCTCGACCTTCAATCAGCTCTTCGAGCGCCTTGACGTTACCTTGCGACAACTGCGCCAGTATGTCTCCGACGCCTCGCACGAACTTCGCACGCCCCTCTCGGTCCTTCGCGGTGAGACGGAAATTCTCCTTTCCGAGCCCCGGACTACCGAGGAATACCAAAAGACTCTCCAGGTGATTGACGGCGAGCTGAAGAAGCTTAGCCGGATTGTGGAGGGTCTCTTCACTCTGGCGCTGGCGGATGCCGGGCAGTTGCGTCTGGCCTCCGAGCCCGTTTACCTCAATGAAGTTTTGGAAGAGACCTGTGCGCTCGTCTCCGGGCGCGCGCGTGCGAAGAGCATCGCCATCGAGCGCACCCTGAATGAAGAACTCCCTTATTTCGGCGACGAAGCCTTTCTTCGGCAACTCTTCCTCACCTTTCTTGAGAATGCGGTCAAATACAGTCCTCCGAAT
>QHZM01000209.1 GCA_003224665.1 Acidobacteriota bacterium | reverse complement strand
CTCGGCCCAGCTCGCCCACAACGTCCCGGCGCGGGCCCATTTTCACGGCGTTCCATTCCGTGCGGCTACAGTCGTACATGGGAAAGCCATCGTGGTGCTCGCCGACGGGAACGACGTATTTCGCGCCCGCCTTCCTGAACAACTCAGCCCAGTGATCAGGATTCCATTTCTCCGCCGTGAACTTCGGGATGAAGTCCTTGTACCCGAATATCGACTGGGGGCCGAAATGCTTCAGGTGATAATCAAAAACTCGACTATCCCTGATGTAAATATTTCGCGGATACCATTCGTTATCGTAGGCGGGCACCGCGTAAATACCCCAATGGAGGAAGATTCCGAACTTGGCGTCCAGGTACCAGTCTGGCACTCGATACTGCTTTAAGGAATCCCAGGTCGGTTTATACTTTCCTGGAAAAGTTCCAGTCTCCCCCGTCACCAGCTCCTTCGGTCGGGAAGAAGCGTAAACCGAAGTCGCCAAGCTGACTCCCGCCAGGGAGGCTGTCTTCATGAACTCCCTGCGCGAATAATCCTGTTTCATGGAATCTCTCCTTCCTGGCCCAATTCATTACAGATAACAATCCAACACGTTCCTTTAACCAAACGTTTCTTCCAATTCGTCATAGGCTGCATCGAGGCGGCCTCCGGCCTGGAGCTATTCCACGACGCCCGCTACTCGACGCCAGTCAGCTTGAAAACATAGGCCTCAGGCAGAGCCAAGTCGGAAATAGAAAGCGGCGGCACTTCGATGCGCAGCTTCCCATCGGCGTGGCGCCATTTCAGGGGTGCGTTGCGGCCGAGAAATGTGATTGCGGTCCTGGCAGTGGGCCGGGGAGCGCTAAGCACCAATTCCTGACCAGGCCATTTTTCCGCGATGGCGTAAACACTCGTGCTCTTGCTCGTATATCCGACATCACCCTCGGAGGTTTCCCGCCATGGATGCGTCCCGTAAATTGCCTCGCCGTTCACCTTGAGCCACGCGCCGATTTGTAACAGCCGCTCTTGCATAATCACTGGAATGAGACCGTCGGCGGTGGGTCCGATATCCAAGAGGAGGTTGCCGCCTTTCGAGACCGTGTCCACCAACAGGTGAACAAGCTCGTTTGCCGATTTGTAGTCCAATGGCCCTTCCACTCGATTGTAGCCAAACGATTTCCCAATGCCCTGGTCTTCTTCCCACTTGTGGGCAGCGCCCAGCTTGACTCCGGGTGGCATAAATCTGGCGTATTCGGAAGTATGAAAGCCGCCGTGCTTGCTTCGTGTTTCCTTTCCCCAACGGTCGTTCACCCCAATCTCGTCGTGCACAGGAGAATTGTTGAAAAGCCACGCAAGGAACTCCGTCGATTTCCAGACGTCACTTGGCTGCTCCCACTCACCATCGGTCCAGAGGACGGCGGGATGGTAGCGCTCGACGAGATCCTTCATCTGCGGCAACATGTGCTCGGTAACGTAGCGTTCGAGATCGCTGTGATACAAGGGGTTGTACCACTCGTAGAGCGAGTAATAGAAACCCATCTTCAGCCCTTGGGCGCGAACGGCCTCGGTCAGCTCCCCAGCCAGATCACGGTGCGGGCCCACGTCCACGCTGTTCCAGTTCCAGCTCGCAGGACATGGCCACAGACAAAAGCCCTCGTGATGTTTCGAAGTCAGGACGAAATAGCGCGCGCCCGAACGCGCGAACAGGTCGGCCCATTGAGCGGGCTCGAACAGATCGGCCTTGAACTGGTTCGCGAAATCCTGGTACTTGAAGTTGGCTCCGTAGTGGGCGAGGTGAAAGGCCCACGTCGGCCCCTTCTTGTCTTGCATGTGGTTCCAGTACCACTCGGCGTAGGTCTGTCCAACCTCAGCGTGCGGGTCTGCGTAAGCAGGGACCGAGTACACGCCCCAGTGAATGAAGATGCCGAACTTTGAATCGTCAAACCACTCGGGCGTAGGGCGCTTGTCGATGGACTCCCAGTTCGGCTCGTAGTGAGCTACCTGCGCCGACAGGCCCATGGGCAAGAGGAACAGCGAAGCAGCAACAAACAGAGATCGAATCAGCATGGCTCTCCTGGATCGCAGTAATTTTGAGCGCGATGTCAGAAATTGTGGGGACGAGTCTATTAGGAAGGCTCCCGGATTGCAAGATTCGATCGGTGAACTTGGGATAAGGACGAGAATAATGAGGACACGTCAGGGCGCTTAAGGGAGCGAGAAGGACCGCCGGTCTAGTTTCACATAAATTTTCTCGAACTCTCTTATTTCTATGAATTGATTCGCATTTACATTTTGAAAGATTTGCCGGGTGTTACTTGTGGGCCACCAGATCTCCAGAGTTTCAATTCGCTTAGCCGTCCCCAATCCAATGTGCTGCTGCAAGGGGGATGCCCCAAAGGACCCACCGCTGCTTACCACACGGTGAATGAACCGCTGGCCGTGACCCTCCGTCTCCAAGGTGAGTTTAATGCGCGCTCCAATGGCGGCCCGATTGGTTTTCACGCCCACAAGCCGTATGTCAATCCAGTTGTTCCTATTCCCCGGGTTCTTAAAGAGCATTGTTGCATGTTTGTCCCCCGGCATACCTCCGCCAACTTCAATGAGGATGTCTTCCAGTCCATCATTGTTGATGTCACCGAAGGCGATGCCATGTCCCTTGTGGAGGCAGCCAGTCCCCGAGGAAGCAGTGATATCGACAAAATGTTTTCCGTCCTCGTTCCTAAACAGTACGTTCGGGACCAAGGCGCCCATGGACGGGGCACCCGTCCCCAGGTAAAAATCGAGGTAACCATCGTTATCCACGTCGCCGAAGTTCGCCCCCATCGGCATAAACGTGCGGTCCAGCCCAACCTTTCTGCTCACATCCTGGAACGAGCCTCCCGTGTTCCTGTAAAGTTTGCTTGTCTCTCCTTGTACTGGGAGATTTAAAAATCCGCGGATGACCTCGACGACGGAGGCGTAATGACTGGGCACGAACAGATCCAGCCAACCGTCGTTATCATAGTCAAAAAACCACGCCGGGAAGCTCAGGACGGGCCCCTGGACATGCAACTGTCGAGCCACGTTAGTCAAGGTCCCATCGCGATTGTTGTGGTAGAGGAAGTTTTCACCCCGGTTCGAGACGTAAATGTCCGGATATCCATCGTTGTCATAATCCCCAGCCGTAACACCCTTCGTGAACATGGTTCGATCCACCCCCGCAGCACGGGCCACGTCGGTGAAGGTGCCGTTGCCATTGTTGTGAAAAAGCTGGGCGGGTGAGAATTCATTTCCCACGAACAAGTCGATATTGCCGTCGTTATCGAAGTCCAGCCAGGCTGCGGTTTGCGTGGAGGTGGCCGGGATGGCTAGTCCGCTCTCGCGGGTGACGTCCGTGAAGGTCCCGTCACAATTGTTCCTCAAGAGCGACTTCCGCATGGGGAGAGTCCAGGCTCCCCTCAAGACCAGAATATCCAGGCAACCGTCATTGTTGTAGTCTGCCTGAAGGAGATTTAGGCCCCCGAGCTGGTTCGAAAGCCCTGCCCGAGCCGTTTGATCCGTAAAAGTCCCGTCACCGTTGTTATGGAAATATTGCATGGGGTCACAAGGGTCAGAGCTCGACGTGACTATATCCAGGAATCCGTCGTTGTCGAAGTCCTCCATGATTGCGCCCCCGGACATACCAACCGTGTTCAGCCCCAGGGCCGGGGCCACATCCACAAACCGCCCGATGTCCTCCTTTGATTCGAATGCGGCGGGGAGAATGAGGAATCGTTTTGGGACGCCTTCAGGATATTCTCCTAGGGTCATATACGCGAGGTTGAGTAACCACTTCGCTTCGAGGTCGGAAGGGTCTTGGTCGAGGTATTTCATAAGATGCTTGATGGCGGTCTCAGAACTGGAAGTGACCCTGAAGCGAGCCTCGAGGTCCATGGGGAAAAGACAGATTTTGCTGTGCGCGTAGTTCACCGAATTCTCGAGCCAGCCTTGATGGAGGTAGGCAATCCCAAGTTTTTCATGCAGGTCGGTCAAGATGTCTTTCCTGCCAGAAGGCGCAGCGATCTCATAAGCGGTTTGAAACTCCTCGATGGCTTTGTCCATTTTCCCCTGGAAGGACCACATTTGGGCCAAAGCGTGATGACCGCCAACGACCTCCTCGAAATTTTGCTGGCCGGGCTCGCGAGCCTTCGCCGCGGCCAAATAGCCTTCGATTTCTTGAAAGCCGGCGCTGATGGCCCGCCGCCTCATTTCGCAAATGGTTTGGAGATCCTGATTCCAATTGGGCGGCTTCGTCAGAAGTGCAAAGAAATTTTCGACCTCAGTGACTCCGGCAATCGTGGTGACGAGTGGTAGCTGTGCCTGTAAATCTAAAGCCAGCTTCAGGATCTCTGCTTGATTTTCATTCCTGGCTCTTTCAGTTTGCGCAACGACCTTCGCGATCATGTAGCCAGAGGGCATTTCAACAATCGGGGTTACCTCCCCCAAGGTAAGGCCCTTTACAGCGTCTCTGATTTCGGGACGCAGTGCCGACACGCCCATCCTGCCAAGGTAGCCACCTTCAGCAGCGCTTGGGTCGATGGAACGTTTTCTTGCGAGCCTCTCAAAAGGCTGGCGCAGTTTGAGTAGCTGGAGGATTTCTTCGGCTTCAGAGCGGGTGTTTACGAGAATGATCTCGAAGCCGGCCTTTTGGGGTCCTTTTAGTTGAGCGGCCCAGAAGAGGCATGCAGGCAAGATGAGTAAAACTCCCAGAGGGACCAGAATCCTCCTGGAAGATCTCCTGCGTCTCCTGGGAAACATGGTGAGGTGCTCCTCGACAGGGGGTTGCCGTGGCTGCGCTGGCGCAAGGATCGTTCCTCGGCCCAAAGGTGGAGACGAAATCTCGCGAAGGCGATGGAGGACCCACAAACCTGGACTTACTTTTTCTTCGGCTCCCCTTCCTTGACCTTCGTCTCGTAATAGCCCATGCCAGGCGCATTTTTCACTGCCTTGATCAGGTCTTCCAGTTTCACTTTATCGGGCTCGTATTTGACCATATAAAGGAGGCGAGTGTAACTGGGTCTTACTCTGGGAAGCGAGGAGCGCTCCGTGGGAACGAGCTTACACTCCAGCGACACCTTCGCTTCCGTGACCCCCTTGACGGATTCCAGTGCAGACTGCACTGCGGTCACGCAGGCGCTTCAGGTAATGCCGCTGATCTCAAGTGTGACGGTCTCCTCTTTTGGGGGGTCCGACCGAACGACCCCGGCAGGACCCACAAGGCCGGCTAGCGCTAGTCCCATGCCCAAAAGCAACGTCCTTCTGTTCATCGCAGCTTCCTCTGGCGAAATTACACCGCCTACTTTCCTGGCAGGAATGGAGGGCCTTGCCCCGCGAGATGGGTACGGTTTGGACTGTATAACGCTTCTCCCGCCAAGTGCAAGAGTCGTGTTCCGATATTCCCAGATAACTAGACCTCGGGTTCCAACGCGGGATACAATTCAAGGAAACCACATGCGAAAAACTTGGCGGGCAGCACTTCGAGATCGCCAGCGATTTTGCGCAGCGCTGGCATCCGCTTCCCTTTTTGCTGCCCTTCCGTGTTACATCATGCGGGCCGAGGATCAGGTGAGCAAGCCTCAGGAGCCGACAGCCAACTCTACAACCCCCGTAGTCTTCTTTAAATCCTGCCGGTCGGCGAAGTCTTCGCGGCAAGTCTCCGAAATCCTTCAAGCCCTCTCAACCCATCCGTCTGCCGGCGCGTACAACACTCTTGGCGCTTTGTTCGCGCAACAAAATGATTTCGCCTGCGCCATTCCGGCCTTTGAGGCCGCCTTACGTCTTGAGCCTAATTCGGTGCAGCCGCGGTTTAACCTGGCCGTAGCGCTGGCTCAAAACGAGAAACAAAAGCAAGCAGCGGACCATCTCCGCATCCTGGTCCGGCAGAAGCCGGACTTTTTCGCAGCGCATAATGCGCTCGGGCTGGTCCTTCAGGATCTGGGCGAATTGGACGGAGCGGAGGAGGAATTCAGGGGCGCACTCAAAATCAATCCCCGTTTCACCTTTGCGGCGTCCAATTTGGCCAAGCTGCTCCACTCACAGAAGAGATATCCGGCGGAGATTTTTTACTTGCGACAGGCCCTGGCATCGGACCCTCCGGAAAAGCTGGCCCATCAACTGCAACTGGACTTGGGCGCTGCTTACGAATTCAATGGTGATACGGACCACGCCATCGAATTCCTGCGAACGCTCGTGGCGTCGTACCCGAAGTCGGCGGATGTGCATTTCGCCCTGGCAACTGTCTACGCGAAACACGTTCGTTTCAAGGAAGCGAAAGCTGAGTACGAAGAAGCGGTCAGGCTCGACCCCGAGGACAATGTTGCTCGAATTTCGCTGGCAAAGATACTGACTGAGCTCGGTGAAAACGCCGCTGCACTTCCTCACCTCCAGGTTTTTACTCGCAGGGTACCCGGCGATTACGAGGGCCACCTCGTCATGGGCACCGCTTATCGAAAGCTAGGAGACCTCACCCGGGCTGCTCGGGAGCTGCGCCGGGCGGTGGAGCTGAAGCCGGATAGCTACGAGGCGCGCTACAACCTGGGGTTCGTACTGGCACACTCCGAGCACCTGGAAGAAGGGATTGAACAACTCGAAGCTGCGAAAAAACTGAACCCTCATGCGGCTGAAGCCCCTTACGAGCTGAGCCTGATTTTCAGGAAGAAAAATGAGCCCCAGCGCGCTGAAGAAGAAGTCCACGCCTTTCAGGAGGCGAAAAGTTGGAGTGACCGGGAAACAAATGCCGCAATCCTTGGCAGCAAGGCGAACGCCCTTCTCGAGAAGGGTGACACTGAAGGTGCGGTGGCGATGTATATCGAGGTGATTGAGTTGGAGCCTGATAATCCAAAGACGCACTATAACTTGGCGCTGGCTCTGGAAAAATTAGGTAAACGAGGGGAAGAGAGCCAGGAACTCGAAAAAGCGGTCGAACTCGACCCGAATTTTGCCGAGGCGCATAACCAGCTGGGAATACTTCGTCTGGCGAATGGCCGCGGGAACGATGCTGAGCGGGAATTCAGGACGGCCCTGGCGATAAACCCGGAGTATGCCGAGGCCGAAAACAGCCTGGCCAATGTCTACGTGCGTCAGGGAAAGATTGCGGAGGCCGTTTCGCTTTTCAGGAAGGCCACTGACCACGATCCGAAGAACGCACGCGCCTATCTCGATTGGGGGCTTGTTCTGGCAGGCCAGGGGCATTATGCCGGAGCTGAGGAGCTCTTTCGGAAGGCCATCGGGCTTTCTCCGAATAACACCGACGCTTACACGACGCTTGGGATGACCGAAGTGAAACTCGGCCATCTCAAAGAATCAATCCCGCTGTTTCGAAAGGTTTTGGAGTTGCAGCCTGACTCAGCGGACGCCCATGTGAACTTGGGCATTGCGCTCGCGGACCAGTACGATTTGCGCGGAGCTTTGGAACAATTCACCGAGGCTGTTCGCCTAGCGCCCAATTCTCCCTCTGCGCACTACAATCGCGGTCGGGCCCTCTACGACTTGGGCAAGCGCCAGGAAGCAAGGACGGAGCTCGAAGCCGCCTACCGGCTGTCCCCGGAGTACTCTAGTGTGCTTTACCTGCTGGCTTTGCTCGAAAGGCAGGCGAGCAATTATCCTCGCTCGACGGCGCTCTTGGAGAAGCTGGTGTCCATGGAACCTAAGAATTCTGTGGCCCACTATCTTCTGGGTCAGGACTTGCTCCATCTTGGGAAACAGGAAGAGGCGATCCACCACTTGCAACTGGCGGTGGAAGCCGATCCCAACAATTCGCAGGCCCTCTACAACCTTGCTCAGACGCTGAGTAAGGCCGGCAGGCCTGAAGCGAAGCTCTATATGGACCGATTCCAGGCCCTGCAAAGATCCCGGAAACTCTCAGATCGAGTGCAGACGCTGAATAATTTTGCCCTCGAAGCCGCCAATAGTCACGATTGGCCGCAGGCCGTGGAGCAGCTCAAGGAGGCATTGGAGCTCTGCGGCCAATGTCCCCAGCTCCCCGTCCTCCACAAGAATCTGGGCTTGATCTACGCTCGCACCGGCGACCCGGAAAATGGAGAGCAGGAACTTCGCCTCGCCCTCAGGCTGAACCCCAATGATCCGGATGCGTTGAAAGCGATTGGGATCATCGAGGAATCACGAAATAACAAGAAGGCCACTGCGAACTGACGCGCTGGGCCACAATTTGCCTGTTGTCGTCCGCAAAAATTCCGTCCGTGATTTTGGACAAGGCCTTTTGCTCACCGCACTGTATTTAATATGTTCCAAAATTCGACCTCATTCACTCAAAAGGGGTTCTTTTTTGAGCGAAAGCAGAAGCCCCGAATTGGTGTAACGCTATGGAAAATATGGGAGAGCATCTTAAGCATGGAACCAGGCTGGCTTGCTCTTAATCAGTAGGTTGGGGGTTCGATTCCCTCATGGCTCACCAAACCACTGGCGACAAGGCACTTACATACAAGAAGGAACCCTCGACCTCAGTCAGTTTCCCGTTTCAGGTTCCAATGGCCCGAAATTCAAATCGCTGAAAATCAATCACTTATAGCTGGAATAGACCAACTGCTCGAGAAGCAGTTGGTGGGGCATTGAACCCACTGACGATTCACCATAACCTTCTGCACCAATGAAACTTATGCGCGGGACTTGGATAGGGTGACGTTCGACGAAATGTGGAACGTAGCAAAACGGCGCCGCTGGACACTACCGTACCAAAACTCAAATCGCGTCGACACTTCGCAGCCTCGTTGCGGAATCGGTGTGTCCTTCCCGCGAGAGTCGTCATGCGCGTTGGTGTTGTCGAGATTTAACTGTCACGGTAGGGCCGAGGGCGCTACATCAGTGATTCTGCAGGTCAACCAGATTTTGGAGACAGATGGGTAGCATCGCTTGACGCTGAGGCGTCACGTGGTGAGAACCGGGATCGCCCGAAAATGAAATTTCGCGCAAACCGAAATGAGGCGGTTTCAATGTAACCCTTGATTTCACATGTACCAAAGAGTACCTTTACTAGTCCAGGTAACCAGCAAAGTGATCTGAAGGCCTATGCGTTTGCCCTCGGGAGCATTTCACCGGAGAATCCGTTCGCTGACGCGGCGACTTGTTATCGGCATATCAATACTGGGTGTCCTTGCCGTATCGCTCGCAGCGATTTCGTCTGGCCAATTTCTCCTCTCACCACACAGCGATTCGTCCATAGTTAATACTTCACGCAAACGCTGGAACCTCGGTGGGAAGCAGCCGGAGAAGAAATACGTTCCCGGCGAGGTCATGGTTCGGCTCAAGCCTGACGTCTCCGAGCAAAGTGCCCGAAGCCTTCATGCTCGAATGTCTGCCGTGCTCTTACGGCGCTTTCACGCGGTTGAGGGCCTTCAGCTCGTGAGGCTTTCTTCCGGGCTATCAGTCAAGCACGCTATCCGACGATATCTGCGCGAACCAGAAGTGTTATACGCCGAACCCAACTACATCGTCCGTGCGACGGTTCTCCCGAACGACACTCTCTTTCCCCAGCAATGGGGCATCAACAACACAGGTCAGTTTGGAGGGACGGCCGGCGCGGACATTCACGCTCCTTCCGCCTGGGAGCTTACCACGGGAAGCTCGAGCATCGTCATCGCTACACTCGATACCGGAATTGACTACGACCATCAAGACCTTGCCGCCAATGTCTGGTCAGCCCCCACGAGTTTCAGTATTTCTGTAGACGGTAACACGATCATATGCCCTGGGGGAACGCACGGCATCAATGTGGTGCCCTTCCCTGCCACGTGCGACCCATTGGACGACAACAGCCACGGCACCCACGTCTCCGGCATCATTGGAGCGGCCGGTAACAACAACGTGGGAGTGGCAGGGGTCAACTGGAACGTCAACTTGATGGCATGCAAGTTCCTGGATGGCGATGGAGGAGGGGGAGAAAGTGGCGCCATCGCCTGTCTCGATTTCGTGAAGGCGATGAAAGACAACGGCGTCAACCTCGTCGCGACCAACAATAGCTGGGGAGGGGATTTTGTTTCGCAAGCTTTGCTCGACGCGATTCATGCACAGGAGGAGGACGGCATCCTCTTCGTCGCAGCGGCGGGAAACGATTTCCAGGACAACGATCTCACCCCGACTTTCCCAGCGAGCTTCTTCGCGCCGAACATCATCTCGGTCGCGGCCACGTCACGGACCGACGCTGCCGCGACCTTTTCCAACCTCGGACGCCATACCGTACATTTGGGCGCACCCGGCCAGGAAATCCTGAGCACGACGCCCAATAACACTTACAGCGTTTTCAGCGGGACCTCCATGGCCGCTCCGTTCGTGACCGGTGTCGCTGCCCTGCTGAAAGCACAAAACCCGAGCCTGGATTGGCGGGCCATCAAAAACCTCATTTTGGCCGGCGGCGACACGATTCCTTCGCTGCCCCAGACGATTACCGGAAAGCGTCTCGACGCGTACGGATCGCTGACGTGTTCGGGCGCCACGGTGGCATCGCGGCTACAACCCAGCGTAATGAACACTTCAGGGGCCGTGGGCTCGCCGGTCACACTGGCCTATCTCAACATCACCTGTGGGCAGCCGAACGGATCAGTGAGTGTGCTATCGTCGAGCGGAGACACGATTACGCTCCAGGATGATGGAACGAGCCCAGATCAGGCGGCCGGCGACGGAATATATAGTGGCCAGTGGATCCCCCCGGCTTCCGGGAACCACACGTTGACTTTTCCCGGCGGGGATAGTGTGAACGTCGATGCCCTGACAAATTACTACCCCTGGCCAGTCGCGCCGTCCGATTATAATTACCGGAACTTCTCCGGGACAAATCTCGATCTTGGAGACGATTCGGTAGCCACCATCACCTCGCCCTTCCCAATTCAATTTGGCGGGGGCAGCTTCACCGATCTGTTCGTCAGCAGTAACGGAACCGTCAGCTTCACTGATGTTTTTGGTGGCTTTGTGGATGTCTACTTGCCGCCGAACGCCAACTACCGGGCATACTCGTCTCTCACAACTCTAATTGCACCATTCTGGCAAGACCTTTATCCGGTCTCAGGAAGCAATAACAACGTCTTCTGGGACGTCACCGGGACAGCGCCGAACCGCGAGTTGGTGGTCGAGTGGCGGGATGTAGAGAGCTTTGAATGTCGAGGAGGCACTTCGGCGACGGTGAAGTTCCAGGTGGTGTTTCGTGAAGGGTCGAGCGAAGTCCTGTTCAACTATGCCGACGCCACCTTCGGCGGGAATTGCTCCGATGAAGACCAAGGCGCGCAGGCCGAGGTCGGTATCCAAGTGGCTCCGACGCAAGCGACTACTTGGGGCTTTGAAGAGCCGGTCATCGGGAATGGGACAGGTATCTTGTGGAAACTGGCGACAGGAACGCCCGTTTCAAATCCAGTTCCGGCGATCACCTCCGTTTCGCCTACCACAGTGCAAGCAGGGGGACCAGATTTTCTCCTGGCGGTGAGGGGCGCCAACTTTGTTCCCCAGTCGGTGGTCGAATCGGACTCCCACTATTGCCCAACTACCTTCGTGAGCAATACGGAACTGCAAGCCATCATCCCGGCCAAGGACATCCAGTACAACGGGAATGACACGATCGACGTTTACAATCCCCCGCCTGGGGGCGGCAGATCGAGTTACTTGAACGTGACTATCACTGGCGAGGCAGCGCCTGTCATCACTGCGGTCAGCCCCACAAGCGCTATCGCGGGCGGTTTCAGCTTTCCGCTGGAGGTGGACGGAAGCGGCTTCATTTTCGGGTCATATGTGCAGTGGAACGGCAAACCCCTCCAAACCCTTTATTATGGGCCAAACAGGTTGGTAGCTACAATCACAGGGGATTTGATCGCGAGTCCAGGGACTGCTCAGATTACTGTCAACAATCTGACGGACGGAGGAAACTCTAATGCTGTCACGTTTACCATTACGGCGCCCACAATGCAGTCTGCGCTTGTCGCTGATCAGACGATGGGGCTATGGGGACCCATGGGGAATCCGGGCCTTCACCATGTTCCAGGAACGATCGCGTCACCGAAGTACCTCCCGCGTTTTCTGGGGTGGAACATGGCACGCAAGGAGGGCACTGACTATGTCCAGCATTTCTTAAGACCTCATGCCGGAACGGCATTACCCCTCGCCAACTCAAAACCGGGCAATCCCACGAGTGGCCTCCACCTGAACTTCCTCGGGCAGACGTTGAGTCCA
>QHZM01000208.1 GCA_003224665.1 Acidobacteriota bacterium | reverse complement strand
GGACATCATGATCGTCTTCGCTGGGCGGACCAGCTTGCAGGCAGGAGGCCTTCGCGCCGGCCGTGAAGTCCACTGTGAAGACACGGACTACCTGTTCGTCCAGCAGGAAGCCACGGCCTGCCGGTACGTGATACCGGAGCTCGGGAGCACTAACCCGGTACGCAGCCTTTATAACAGCGGGTCCCCCACGGTGGCCGGGTCTCTGCCTCCGTTCGCCGAAATTCGCACCATCCCGGTCGCTGAGGGAAGATTCTACAACTGGGAAGACCAGGCCCAGGCTCGGCGCGTAGCCGTGGTGGGCAGCGACGTCAAGAAGCAGCTTTTTGCGACCCGCCCCGCGGTCGGAGAGACCATCCACATCGGCAGTTTCCCCTACACGGTGATCGGGTTGATGAAGCCGAAAGACCAGGACTCGAGCTACGACGGCTTCGATGTCTCCAAGATTTTCGTTCCGTTCAGCGCCATGATCCGCGATTTCCCCAACAAGCCTCCCCACCTCCCTCACAGCGTTGACCGGCTGCTGGTGACGCCGAAATCGGTCGAGGACCACGACCTATGCAAGTGGCAGGTCCGGCGCGCACTTGGCCGGTTGCACAATTTCGATCCCCAGGACAAGGAAGCGGCGCCAGTCTGGGACACTGTCGAAGACACAAAGGCTTTCAGGGCAATGACAGACGGGATGAAATACTTCCTCGGCGCGGTCGGGCTGGTCAGCCTGTTCCTCGGCGGCATCGGAGTGATGAACGTGATGCTGGTGGCCGTCAAGGAGCGAACGCGTGAGATCGGCGTCCGCAAGGCGTCCTTTGCCCTTCTGGGCACGGTTGCACTGCTTTCAGCCCTTTATCCCGCCAGCCGCGCAGCCAGGGTGAATCCCATTGAAGCCTTGCGATATGAGGCGGGTGGGTAGGCGGCCGGGTTTCCTTTATGACGTCGATGCTAAAAGAAATACTCCGCCAGGCCTGGGACAGTCTGAGACGCAACCGCTTGCGAAGCGTCCTGACGATGCTGGGAATCGTGTGGGGAATTGTGGCCGTAGCACTCCTCATCGCCTACGGCAACAGCTTTCGTTCCGTCCTGGTCGGAGGTTTCGAGGCCTTTGGGAAAGGCGCCGTGATTTGCTGGCCGGGCCAGACCAGCGAGCAAGCGGGAGGCGAACGGGCCGGAAAGCACGTCGTCTTCGAGCGGGAGGACATGGAGCTGGTCCAGCTCGAAGGGTCGCTCGTCAAGCAGGTCAGCCTCGAGACGGTGCGTTGGCTTCCCATCACTTACGGCGAGCGATTGGCTCAGACCGCCATCCGCGGCGTCTATCCGGTCTATGGCGACATCCGCAACGAGGTGCCCGGCGAAGGCCGATGGATCAGCCAGGAAGACTTCATGGAGCGACGGCGCGTGGTCGTCCTGGGCGGGCGACTGCGAGAGAAGCTCTTCGGCGGCCGGCCCGCCGTGGGCGAAACAGTCCGCATCGGGGGAATGCGCTTCCTGGTCTCTGGCGTGGTGGACCGCAAGCTGAATTTCAGCGGTTACTTTACGAGCGACGACGAGTCCGCCTTCATCCCCTACTCTTCCGCCGGCGACATGTGGAACACACGTTACGCCAGCGTCCTGGTCTTTGCCCCGGTGGCCCCGAAATTCGAAAAACAGGCGATGAACCAGGTGCGCGCCGCGGTGGGCAAGCGACAGCGCTTCTCTCCCACCGACGAGCGGGCGATTCAAATGTTCGGCCGCGAGCAGTTCCGGCCGGTCATCGACAGTCTGACCATCGGCCTTCAGGTGCTGCTGACCTTCATCGGAGCACTCACGCTCGGGATCGGCGGGGTAGGCGTGATGAACATCATGCTGGTCAGCGTGGATGAACGCATCAGGGAGATCGGCCTGAGGCGGGCACTCGGGGCCCGCCGCCGCCACATCCGAGCCCAATTTCTGTCCGAGGCGCTGGTCATCACGCTGTGCGGCGGGGTTATCGGAATTCTCCTTTCCTACGCGCTCAGCGTCGCGATCGGGAGTCTAACCTTGATGGGGCCGGGCTTCGAAGACACCTCCGGGAAGCGCGACATCCACCTCAACGTCACGCTCGGCACCGTGGTACTTTCCACCGGCATCCTGATCCTCGTGGGCCTGCTGAGCGGGATGGTGCCCGCCGAGCGCGCCTCGCGTCTGAACCCCGTCGAGGCGCTCCGATACGAATAGGCGACGGGAAGTGCGCGCTCCCGGCGGTACATTCCGCCTTTCTTCTCCTCAGCAAGAGGAAGCATGACGTGAATGATTCTAGGATCTGAATCGGCCACTGCAATGCTGCCAATGGAAGAGACCGGTTCCCGGTCAAATAGCGGCGTCCAATTGATGCCGCCGTCGGTGGTCTTACAGACTCCGTCCGCGACGCCGCCGACGTAATAAGTATTCGGTTCACTCGGAACTCCGACGACCGCAATCACTCGTCCCCCTCGAAAAGGTCCAACCAGTCGCCATTTCATTCCCTTGAACAAGTCCTGTTTGAATTGCTCGGCCCAAGCTCCGCCACCCGCGAAAAGCATTCCGAAAGCTACTGTAAGCGATACGAGGCCGGCCGCAGACCGCTTCGCGTTGTTCTTGCGCTTTCCCCCTGGATTTCTGTGTGAAGCGGGGCATCATACCTTTTTCAGCGGACTAAGATGAAGGGGTTTTGAAAAGGGCGGGGCGAGGCCGCGAGGCCTATTTTGAAGCCGGATTCACTTCACCAGGGAGGATGAGGCGCACGGCGCGCTCGTACAGGAAATAGTCCCACGCCCAGTTGATCAGCACGATGAGGCGGTTGCGAAAACCGATCAGGTTAAAAAGATGGACGCTGAGCCAGATCAACCACGCCGGGAATCCGGTAAATGACCGGCCGCCGAGTTGCGCCACGGCCGCGTTTCGCCCAATCGTCACCATTGTGCCGCGGTCGCGATAACGGAAAGGGAGAGGCTCCCTGCCCTCGATCTGTCTCGCGATGTTCTCCGCCGCAAACCTTCCCTGCTGAATGGCGACGGGCGCAACCATGGGCAGGGGCCGTCCGGCTTCCTCGAGATAGGCGAGGTCTCCAACGACGTAGACTTCCGGGTGGCCGGCAACCTGCAGCGTTGGCAAAGTCGCAACGCGGCCCCCGCGTCCCGTCGGCAGCCCCCAGGTCTCCGCCTGCGGGACTCCTCGGACTCCGGCAGTCCAGACAACAGTTTCTGTCGGCGTCAATGAGCCGTCCTTTAAATGCGTGGCTTGCGGCGTGATTTGATCGACCGTCGCTCGAACGCGGACCTCGACTCCCATTCGACGCAGGTGGTCCTGCGCATAGGCCCGCAAGCGGTCGGGGAAGCCCGGGAGCAAGCTCTCCGCCGCTTCGAGGAGTATCACGCGCGCCTCGTCAAAATTGATCCGCGGGTAGTCCTTGGTCAGGGGCCGGCGGAGTAGTTCCGCGAGAGCCCCGGCGAATTCGACGCCTGTGGGGCCTCCGCCGACGATGACGAACGTGAGAAGTCGCCGCCGCTCGGCCGGGTTCGGGTTATGCGCCGCGCCCTCGAAGCACCGCAGGATATGATTGCGCAAGCGGATCCCCTGATCGAGCGTCTTCAGAGGGAAGGCAAACTCCGGCCCGCCGGCGACTCCAAAGAAGTGCGAGGCGCTTCCCGCGGCGATGATCAGGTAATCGTAAGCCACGGCCCTGCCGTCCAGGTAAACCAGACGTTCCGAGAAATTGATTCTTCGGACCTCGGCCAAGGCGAAGTCGGCATTGGGCAGTCCCCGAAGGATGCTCCGCACCGGATAGACAATGTCTCCCGGTTCGAGCTCGGCCGCCGCGACCTGATAGAGCAGAGGGAGGAACGTGTGGTAGTTGTTGCGATCAATGAGGAGAACGTCGGCAGGAGACCGCGAAAGGGCGCGTGCAGCCCACAGTCCGCCAAACCCGGCCCCCACAACGACCACGCGCGGCCTGCTCGGAACGGGCATCGCTCATCCTTGGTCGGGCTCGAATTTCATTTGAAGGGTCTCGGACGGGTAAGTATGGAGGGAACCGATGCCGGCAGCAGCAAGCGCCTCCGGCAACGTCTCCCGGTTGAATTTCGGGTTGCGCCTCAAGCGCCGCACCGTGCGCACGTCCACGACACGCGTCATTCCATGGGCCTTCAAGAGCTCCAAGAACTTTTCCAGTGACCGGGTGGAATGACCGATCGTGCGCACGATTAGCGAAGTGTCAGGCCCTTGCCCACCCATCGCTCCATATGGTTCCAGCCGGGCTATTCGGTGCCCGCGACTTGCCAGCCGGGCCCCGGCGACTTCATCCAGCCGTGAATGATACCCGTTTTTCGACGCGTGAGTGGAAAGAGTGATTTTCGATTTCGACGAAACGCGGGCTCGTCCGGAATGGATGGAAAAAAGGTTTAGCCGGCGCAGGCCCGCAAATTTTTGAATCCCGTGGTGGTAGAATTTTGCGCAGGCTGAAAAATGATCCAATCACGCGCCGACGTCGTGGGCAGCCTGTTGCGCCCTCCTGAATTGCTCGCCGCTCAAGAGGAGCTCGCGAAGAGGGCCATTACTCCCGCTCTATTTAAAAATACCGAAGACGAAGCTGTTGACCGGGCGGTAGCACTCGAAGAAGAAGCGGGCCTTGAGGTCGTTACGGACGGCGAGATGCGCCGCCAGTCATTCCAGAGCCAGATGACCGCGGCGGTGGATGGCTTTGGGGAACATTCGCTCGAGGCGTTCCTCTGGGGAAAGTGGCACGGCACCCGGGACGCAGGGCTGGGCGACCCCAAAACCGATGACTGGACGCTTCCGCGACCCTCGAACCTCGGCGTAGTGTCGAAGCTCCGCAAGAAGCGGCACCTTTCCGCCGAGGAATTCACTTACCTGCGCGCGCGGACTCGCCGGACTCCCAAGATCACGCTGCCAAGTCCCAGCCTGTGGGTCAACTTCTGGTCGAAAGAGTGCTCGGTCCAGGCTTATCCCAACGTCGAGTCTTTCCTCGCAGACGTGACCGACCTTCTCCGCGACGAAGTGGCAGAGCTCGTTCGCCTGGGAGCGACCTACATCCAAATCGATGCGCCGCACTACACCCTGCTCCTCGACCCGCGAACGCGCGCTTTTTACGAAAGGCAAGCGGGCGGGCCGGGGGGTCTCGACCGCTGGCTCGAGCGGGCCATCGAACTTGATAACGCCGTAATCAGCACGGGAAATTCACAAGTCACTTTCGGCTTGCACCTTTGCCGGGGCAACCAGGCTGGCCGCTGGCTGGCGGAAGGCAGCTACGAAGCAATCGCGCCGGTGATTTTCAAAAAGGTCCGCGCCCGCCGACTGTTGCTCGAATACGATGACGCCCGCTCCGGCTCATTCGAGCCGCTCAGGCACGTCCCGGAAGACAAGATGGTAGTCCTGGGACTGGTGAGCACAAAGACGCCGCGCCTCGAAAATCGGGTGGAGTTAGCGAGCCGCATCCGCGAGGCAAGCCGCTTTGTTCCGATCGAGCGCCTGGCGCTCAGTCCCCAGTGCGGGTTCGCTTCATCAGTCCTGGGCAACCGAATTTCCCCGGAAGACCAAAGGCGCAAGCTTCAACTTGTCGTGGAAACGGCGCGCGAAGTCTGGGGCTGAGTTGCCGCGTGGCTCGAGTCGAAGCGCGATGGCGGTTAGCCTCATCTTTGGATAAACTAAAGGCGCGTCCTCGAGAGAAAGGAGCAGCCCTCGTCCCATGCGGAGCTCTTCAAGGCCCAGCCTTCTGCTGCTGGCGACGGTCTTGCTCGCACCCCCCGCCTCGGGCACGAACCTCGCGATCAACCCCGATGAATTCTTCGAGCAACGTATCCGCCCGCTGCTTGCGAACAATTGTTACGCCTGCCACACCGACCTAAAAAGCGGCGGCCTGCGAATGTACTCGAGAGAGAGCTTGCTGAAGGGGGGCCAGTCGGGGCCCGCGGTCATCCCGGGGGACCCAGAAGCCAGCCTGCTCATCCAGGCCGTCAGCTACACGCATAGCCGTTTGAAAATGCCCCTGGGCAAGCCGCGGCTGAAGGATGAAGAAATCGCCGACCTCAAGACGTGGGTCAAGATGGGGGCTCCGTGGCCGGAGTCAGTGAAAGTCTCGCCGCCACCCGGCAAGGAATTCGTCATCACCGAGGAACAGAGGAAACATTGGGCGTTCCAGCTCTGCCACAAGCCTGATGTCCCTGAAGTCAAAGACAAGAGCTGGCCCAAGTCGGCCGTGGATAATTTCATTCTGGCGCAGCTCGAGGGTAAAGGTCTCAAACCGGTCCGCGTGGCGGACAAGAGGATCCTCATTCGGCGCGCTTACTTCGATCTGATCGGTCTGCCTCCCAAGCCCGAGGAAATTGACGCCTTCTTGAACGACCACTCTCCGGAGGCTTTCGCCAAAGTGGTTGACCGCCTGCTGGCCTCGCCGCATTACGGGGAGCGATGGGGCCGCCACTGGCTCGACGTCGCGCGCTACGGCGAAGACGACGTGCGAGGGCTGCAGCAGGAATCCTACGCGAACGCCTGGCGCTACCGGGACTGGGTGATCAGAGCTTTCGACGATGACATGCCGTATGACTTGTTCGTCAAAGCGCAAATTGCCGGCGATTTACTTGACCCGGAAAACAAGAAGGGACTCATTGCCGGCACAAGCTTCTTCGGCCTCGGGCCTTGGTATTACGACCTGGTGGAGCCTCCGCAGGCGCGGGCCGACGAGCGCCACGACCGGGTGGACGCCCTCACGCGCGCCTTCCTGGGCCTCACGGTCGGCTGCGCCCGGTGCCACAACCACAAATACGATCCCTTCTCCATGAAGGACTACTACGCGCTGGCCGGAGTTTTTTCGAGTTCCGATTACCGCGAGGTCCCTCTGGTGCCCGAAAGCGCCGTCGCCGAATATCAGCAGCATCAGAAAAGAATCGAGGACCTCAAAGCGCGAATCCAGGAATTCACCGACACCCAGAGTAAGCAGCTCGGCGAAATCCTAGCGTGGAAGACTTCGCAGTATCTGATTCCCGCCTGGAAAGTCATCAAGGGCTTGCAACCCCCGGACAAAGCCGCACGGGAACAGCAGCTCGACCAGGAGACACTCGAGCGTTGGGTGAAATATCTGACCAATCCCCAGAAAGACCATCCGTACCTGAAACTCTGGAACGGTCTTTTGGCTCGCAACGCCAAGCCGGATGAGGTGAAGAAGTTCGCGATGGATTTTCAGGTGACAGTCCTCGCAATGCTCGCGGAGAAGAAAGAGATTGACGAGGAGAACCGAATCATCCTGGCGCAGAACAAGCCTGCCAAAGACGCGGGCCTTGTCCATCTCCCCAACGGGTTCGTCACCTACGAAGATTTCTGCCCCGGTTGCAATACCGCCATCCGGCCGATGGAGCGAAACAAGTTTCTCCTCTGGCGAGACCTCTTCACCGAGGAGAATCACAACGAAGACCCTACGAAGAGAGACGGCGGAGTCCTGGTCTATAAGGACGAAAAGCTCGACCGCTTCCTCAGCGGCGAGTGGAAAGGCTATCTCGATTCGCTGCGGGCCGAACTCGAAACCTTGAAGAAGACTTCGCCTCCGCCCTACCCCTTCCTCCATGCTCTTGCCGATTCTCCGAAGCCCGCGAACCTGAGAATCCATCTCCGAGGCAGCCCGTACAGCCTCGGCGAAGAAGTCCCGCGGCGGTTTATCGCTGCCTTGAGCGAAGGCGAGCCGGCTCCTTTCAAGACCGGCAGTGGCAGGCTGGAGCTGGCGGAGGCGATTGCTCGGCATCCCTTGACGGCCCGGGTCATGGTGAACCGCCTCTGGCAACACCACTTTGGATACGGCATCGTCCGCACGGCGAGCAATTTCGGCCGGCTCGGCGAGCGCCCAACCCATCCGGAGCTCCTCGAGTACCTCACCAGCCGGCTTATCGAGAGCGGTTACTCCATGAAGGCGCTCCACCGGGAGATCATGTTGTCGGCCACCTACCAGTTGAGCTCCGATGATTCACCGCAGAATTACGCCGTTGACCCGGACAACCGTTTCCTCTGGCGCGCGAGCCGGCGGCGCCTCGATGTCGAAGCCCTGCGGGACTCGCTTCTCTACGTCACGGGTAACCTTGACCTGACCGTGGGCGGGCCGAGCGCCGACTTGAATGACGCCAACAAGAGGCGGACCGTTTACGGGAAGGTCAGCCGGCACCAGTTGAGCAGTCTCCTGGCGCTGTTTGATTTTCCGCCTCCGAGCATCACGAGCGAGCAGCGGAACATTACTGACGTCCCGTTGCAACGGCTCTTCTTCCTCAACAGCGATTTCGTCTGGCAGCAGGCCGGCCTCCTGGTGAACCGCCTGAACACCGAGGCCGAACCCGACGACTCGACAAAGATCAGGGGGGCCTATCGCCTCCTCTTCGGGCGCGAGCCAAAGGAAAAAGAAGTCCGGCTCGGACTCGAATTCCTGCGGGAAGTCCAGCGGGAGACGGCAGGGAAAGGGCCAGCCGTCGCCGGGACTCCGAAGCCGCCGTCCACACAGGCGGACTCCGGCGAGCGCCCTTCCGCCTGGCAGCAATACGCCCAGGTCTTGCTGAGCTCGAATGAGTTCATGTTCCTGAATTGATCCGGGGAGGACGTCATGGACGACAGGGTCACTCACGCCAGCATCGTGCCGCATATAACCCGCCGCCAGGCGCTGTGCAGGATGGGCAGCGGGTTCGGCCTGATTGGCCTCGCCAACGCGCTCGACACTTCTCTCGTCCAGGCCGGCGTCCAGAACGCCCTCGCCGGGCCGCTCGATCCGAAACCTCCGCAATTCCCCGCCAAGGCCAAACACGTCATCTTCCTTTTCTTGAACGGCGGCCTGTCGCAGGTTGATACGTTCGACCCGAAACCTCTCCTGAACAAGTACCACGGCCAGCCGATGCCTGGCGGAAATCCGAAGACCGAGCGGAAGACCGGCAACCTCATGCGCTCGCCGTTCGCCTTCAAGCGATGCGGGAAGAGCGGCGTCGAGGTCAGCGAGATCTTCCCGCGGCTGGGCGAGCGCGTCGACGACCTGTGCATCGTCCGTTCGGTGTTTACGGACATCCCCAACCACGAACCCTCGCTGTTCATGATGAACTGCGGCCAGACGCAGCCGGGCCGGCCTTCGATGGGTTCGTGGGTGACCTACGGGCTGGGCACCGAGAACAGGAACTTGCCCGGGTTTGTCGTGTTCTGCCCCGGCAGCCCCGTCGTGGGGCCGCCGCTGTGGAATTCCGCCTTCTTGCCTGCCGTTTACCAGGGCACTTACATTTCGAACAAGCAGAGCGATCCGGACAAACTGATCGAGTACATTCACAACAAGCGGCTCAGCCTCTTCGAGCAGCGGCGCCAGATCGATCTGCTCGGCCAGTTGACCCGCCTCCAGGCCGATCAACAGGGGGACGGCCCTCAGCTCGAAGCGAGCATCCAGTCCATGGAGATCGCCTTCCGCATGCAGACAGAGGCTCCCGATGTGTTCGACATCCGCAAAGAAAAAGAGTCCACGCGCGCGCGGTACGGAGACGGGGACTTCGCGCGGGCTTGCTTGATGGCCCTGCGGCTGGTCGAGCGCGGGGTCCGAGTGGTGCAAATATATTTCGGAAACGGACAGCCTTGGGACAACCACGAGGACATTATGATCCACGAGAAGCTGGCCCGGCGGGCGGACCAGCCCATCGCCGCCCTCCTCGAGGATCTCAAGTCGCGCGGCTTGCTGGAAGAGACCCTGGTGATTTGCGGGAGTGAGTTCGGGCGCACGCCGGTGGTCGAAACGAGCGCGGGCACGCGCATCAATAATGGGCGCGACCACAATCCTTATGGCTTCAGCGTTTGGCTTGCGGGCGGCGGAATCAAAGGCGGTATGACTTA